>NZ_DAISHT010000029.1:18935-26507 GCF_036822375.1 Pseudoxanthobacter sp.
GTGTCCGGGCGGTTCTGCCGCTGCCCGGCGCACTGACGACCGATGGCGGCAGGCGCGGCACACCGCGCCGCAACCGGCCCTGCCGCCCGTTTTCCACGCACCGCGCACGCCTCCCGACCCGGCTTCGCTCCCGAAGCACGGCACGGGCCCGGCTGTGCCGCGCGCAACCGGCCGGCGGCCCGCCTGCTCCGGGCTGCCGGCCGCCCCCTGCCGCGTTCTCTTTTGCCGCGTTCTCTTTGTCTGCCGTTCTTCCGGCGTCCGTTCTTCCGCCCCGGAAAGGCCCTGCCATGTCCAAAGCTGCCATGTCTGAAGCCGATATGTCTGAAACAGTCTGGTCCGAAGTGACGCGATCCGGCGCAGAGGCGGCGGCGACCGGCGCACCGCCCCCGAATGCCGCCGCCGTGCCGGCCGCGGGCGGGGCGGGCCTGCCGGCGCGGGCCGGCACCGGCTTCAAGCCGGCCCATTTCAGCGCCATCGTCGCCGCCCCGCAGCCGGTCGGCTTCTTCGAGGTGCATGCGGAAAACTACATGGGCGACGGCGGCCCGCCCCACGCCTGGCTCACGCGCCTCAGAGCCGATTATGCCCTGTCGGTCCACGGCGTCGGCCTGTCGATCGGCGGCGACCGGCCGCCCGATGCCGCCCACCTCGCCCGCCTTGCAAGGCTGTGCGCACGCTACCAGCCGGAGCGGTTTTCCGAACATCTGGCGTGGTCGAGCCACGACACCGCTTTTCTCGGCGATCTGCTGCCGCTGCCTTACACGACGCAGACGCTGCGCACGGTCGCCGGCCATATCGACCGCGTGCAGCAGGCGCTCGGCCGGCAGATGCTTCTGGAGAATCCGGCCACCTATCTCCGCTTTGCCGCAAGCACATGGGCGGAGACCGATTTTCTCGCCGAACTGGTCCGCCGCACCGGCTGCGGGCTGCTGCTGGACATCAACAACGTCTGGGTCAGCGCCGCCAACCACGGGTTTTCGGCCGCCGCTTACCTCGCCGCCTTTCCGCTGGCGGCCGTGGGTGAAATCCACCTCGCCGGCCACCATGCCGGCACCGACGACAACGGCCATGCGCTGCTGATCGATGCCCACGACAGCCCGGTTGCCGATCCGGTGTGGGCGCTGTTTGCCGGCGTCATCGCCCGCGCCGGCCCGCTGCCGACGCTGATCGAATGGGACAACGACGTGCCGGACTGGCCGCGCCTGCTGGCCGAGGCCACGGCGGCCGACGCCATTCTGCAGCGCCATCGCGCGCAGACGGCGGCGTGAGAAGCGCCATGGACAGCCCCCCGAACACCGCCGCCTCCCCTGCCGCCGCTGACACCGCCCCCGCCGGCCTGCGCGATGCGTTCGCCGCCGCGCTGGCCGCCGGGCCCGGCCATCTGCCGCCGGGCCTCGTCGCGCCGCCGGGCGCCAGCCTTGCCGGCCGTTTCGCGGTCTATCGCAACAACGTCGCCGCCGCCCGGGCCGGCGCGCTGGAAGCCGGCTTTCCGGCCGCCTGCCGCATCGTCGGCACGGATTTCTTCCGGGCCATGGCGCTGGCGTTCGCGGCGGCGCATCCACCGCGCTCGCCGGTGCTGCTCGATTACGGCGCCGGCTTCGCCGCCTTTGCGCAGGCCTTTCCGCCGGCGGCAACCGTGCCCTATCTCGCCGATGTGATGCGGCTGGAATTCGCGCGTCTGCGCGCCTGTCATGCGGCCGACGCGCCGCCGCTGGCGGCGGCCGGGCTGGCCGGACTTGCGCCGGCGGCCGTCGCCTCTCTGCGGCTGCGGCTTCACCCGGCCGCGCACATCGTGCGCTCGCACCACCCGGTGCTCACGATCTGGGCCATGAATGCCGGGGATCTGACGCCGGCGCCGGTCGGCCACCTGCCGGGCGAAGACGTTCTGGTGCTGCGGCCGGGGCTGGCCATCACCCAGCGCTGCCTGCCGCCCGGCGGCGCGGCCTTTCTGCTGGCGCTTCAGGCCGGCGAAACGCTGGCTGCCGCCGCCGCAGCGGCAACCGGGGCCGCACCGGATTTCGATCTGGCCCCGAGCCTCGCCGGCGCCCTTGCCGCCGGTGCCTTCGTCGCCTTTGCAACCGGAGAGGACAGACCATGACAATGTGCAGACCGGCTCGTCGCCTGTGCGCGCTGGCGGCCCGCTTCCCGGCCGATATTCTCGCCCTCATGGCCCGGCTTTCCATCGCCGGCGTGTTCTGGCGCTCCGGGCAGACCAAGGTCGACGGCTTCCACGTCACCGACGCCGCGCTCTATCTGTTCGAGACGGACTATCGCCTGCCCGTGCTGTCGCCCTGGCTGGCCGCCCATCTCGCCGCCGTTTCGGAACACCTCTTTCCGGCGCTGCTGGTGGCGGGCCTCCTGAGCCGGCTGTCCGCGCTGGCCCTGCTCGCCATGACGCTGGTGATCGAGGTCTTCGTCTATCCCGATGCCTGGCCGGTGCACGGCACATGGGCGGTGTGCCTGCTGGTGATCCTCAGCGGCGGACCGGGCCGGTTCTCGCTCGATGCGCTTCTCGCCCGCCGGTGCCCGGCCCGGCCGGTTGAGACCACCCCGGACTCCGGCTAGGAAGAAAGTGCGGCCCCGCAGTCTGCGCCCGCACCCCCGGTTTCCGGCACCGCAGCGCCCGGCCGGGAAATCAGAGAGAACGCCCGTGTCCGACACCGCCGAAAAGACACCGCTCTGCCAGTTTTACCATCTGGAGCGCCACGGACTGGATGCCGTTCTGCCGACGCTTCTGGAAAAGTGTCTGGAACGCAACTGGCGCGTCACCGTGCAGGCGGGCTCCAAAGAGCGGCGCGACGCGCTCGACACCTTTCTGTGGACCTACCGGGACGATTCCTTCCTGCCCCACGGCACCGCCGCCGACGGGCCGGCGGAAGACCAGCCGGTCTTTCTCACCGCCGGGCCCGACAACCCCAACGGCGCCACGGTGCGCTTTCTGGTGGACCGCGCGGATATCGACGATCCCGCCCCCTATCAGCGCGTCGTCTTCCTGTTCGACGGCCGCGACCCCGAGGCCCTCGAACACGCGCGCGGCCAGTGGCGGCTGCTGAAGGCGGCCGGCCACAATCTCACTTACTGGCAGCAGTCGCCCGCCGGCCGCTGGGAGCGCAAGGCCTGAGGGCACCCCGCGCCCCTGCCGCCCGCCGGCGGGCGGAAGGCGGGCGACGGCTTCGCCCCCCCTCCCGCCCGGTCGGCGTGAGGAACCGGGTCCTGCGACCTGCGCGTCAGGCGCCTTCGTAGTTGTCGGCCACCAGACGGTCGAGCAGGCGCACGCCGAAGCCCGACGACCAGCCGCGGCTGATCTCGGTTGCGGGCGAGCCCATAGCCGTGCCGGCGATATCGAGATGCGCCCACGGCGTGTCGCCGACGAAGCGCTTCAGGAACTGCGCGGCGGTGATGGAGCCGCCATAACGGCCGCCGGTGTTCTTGATGTCGGCGACCTTCGATTCGATCATCTTGTCGTATTCCGGCCCGAGCGGCATGCGCCACACCCGCTCGCCGGTGGCGAGGCCGGCCGCCGTCAGCGCCGCGGCCAGATGGTCGTCGTTGGAGAACAGGCCGGCATGGTGGCTGCCGAGCGCCACCATGATGGCGCCGGTGAGCGTGGCGAGGTCGATGGCAAGGCGCGGCCGGAAGCGCTCGATGGCATAATGCAGCGCATCGGCCAGCACGAGACGGCCCTCGGCGTCGGTGTTGATGACCTCGATGGTGGTGCCGGAGCGGGCCCGCACGATATCGCCGGGGCGCTGGGCCGCGCCGTCGGGCATGTTCTCCACAAGGCCGAGCACGCCGACCGCGTTGACCCGGGCCCTGCGCCCGGCCAGCGCCGCCAGAAGGCCGGTCACGGCGGCCGCGCCGCCCATGTCGCCCTTCATGTCTTCCATGCCCGCCGCCGGCTTGATGGAGATGCCGCCGGAATCGAACACCACGCCCTTGCCCACGAACAGCAGCGGCGCCTCGTCGGCCGCCGCGCCGTTCCAGCGCAGGATGACGACGCGCGGCGGCCGGGCCGAGCCCTGCGCCACACCCAGCAGCGCCGCCATGCGCTCGGCCTGCAGTTCCGCCTCGCCCAGAATCTCCACCTCGATGCCGAGGCTGGCGAGCTTCAGCGCGCGATCGGCAAATTCCAGCGTGCCCAGCACGTTGGCCGGCTCGTTGATCAGGTCGCGCGCCAGCACGACGCCGCCGATCACCGGCTCAAGCCGGGCCCACGCCGCACGCGCCGGCTCGACCTGCCCCACGGCAAAGGCGAGGGTGACGGCCTCCGGCGCCGCATCCTCGGCCGGGCGCGACTTGTAGGTATCGAAGCGATAGCTGCGCAGCACGGCGCCGGCGGCCAGCGCGGCGGCGGCGGCGGGCGTTACCGTCAGTGCACCGGCGACGTCGGCATAGATGGTGGCCGCCGTCGCGCGCACCTCGGCAAGACGGCCGGCGATCACGCCGCCGAGATTCAGCCAGTCGAGTTCGCCGGGGTCGGCAGCGCCGATGGAAACGACCAGAATGCGGTCCAGATCGAGCCCGGCCGGCGCCACCAGATCGAGCGTCGCCAGACGGCGGCCCTTGAAGCCGGCCGCCACGAGGGCGCGGGTCAGCCCGCCGCCGGCGGCCCCGTCGAGCAGCGCCGCGTGGCCGCCGAACAGGCTGGCCTCGTCGGTCAGAAGCACCGCCGCGCGCACCGCGGAAGGCGCGACCGGACCGAAGGAAATCGTGGGCAGAGGAGCCATGAAACGCTGTCCCGATGAAAGGATGGAGACGGGCCGCGGCGGCATGACACCGCGGACCCTGCGGCGGACGATGGCCGCCCCGGCAGAAAAGAACGCCCGCCGCGGGAACCGGCGAAAGCCCGACTGGGCCCGCCAGCGCGGCGGCGCCGGGGCAGCGCCGCTGTGAGGCCCCTAACATAGGCGCCTCGCGACAGCCCCGGCAAGCCGCCGGCAGCGCGCCGCCGCCGGTGCCGCCGCGGCAAGCCGGATGCCGGACACCGGCCGGCTACGCGCCGGCCGCGGCGTTTCTTTCCGCTTCCCTGCCGGAATATATCGCCTCCGCGCTGCCATCTTCATCGGAGATTCACCACATGTGCGCTTCCATGGCGCGGGACAGCCGGGCCCGGCACCGCGCCGGGCGATTGCACGAAGCCGCTTCCCTCCGCATATTGGAACGGTTCGGCTTTAAAGACCCCGCACAGGACGGTGCCGCGCCGGAGCGGCCACCGGGTATAAGGCCAGCAGAGGGGGCAGAGGCAGGCGGACAGGCAGAAATCGGGCGCGCAGGCTGCGCCCCGGCCGATTGAACGGCGCGTGGAGTTCTGAGTCGGATGGGTTTGATCGGTCGCTATATCTTCGGCAAGGCTGCCGGCGGTTTCATCGCCGCTCTGGCCGTGCTGGCCAGTGTCGTGTGGGTGACGCAGGCCCTGCGGCAGCTCGATCTGATTACCTCCAAGGGACAGGCCATCGGCGTGTTCCTGCAGATCACGCTGCTGGCGGTTCCCTTCCTGATGCTGCTGATCGCGCCGTTCGCCATCGTGATCGCGGTGGTCGTCGTCCTGTCGAATCTCTCCGCCGACAGCGAGCTGATCGCCATGCACGCCTCCGGGGCCTCGCGCTGGCAGGTGCTGAAGCCGATCTTCACCCTCGGCGTCGCGGTCGGGCTGTTTGCCGCCTTTCTCTCGCTGTGGGCCGCGCCCATGGGCCTGCAGCATGTGCGCGTGGCGCTCAGCGCCGTGCAGGTCGATGTCGTCGCCTCCATCATCAAGCCCGGCCGCTTCATCGAAATGGAGCCGGGGCTGACCTTCCACATCCGCGACCGCACCTCCGGCGGCGTCATCAAGGGCCTCGTGCTGTCCGACGAGCGCGATCCCGACAAGGCCATGACCTATCTGGCCAAGGATGGCGAAATCGTCGATGCGATGGGCCGCACGCTGCTGATCATGAAGAACGGCACCATCCAGCGCCGCACCTCCGACGGCAATCTGTCCATCGTGCGGTTCGATACCTATGCCTTCGACCTCAGCGCGATGACGCCCGCCAATGCGCCGGTCGTCTACCGCCCGTCCGAGCGCACCACGCTGGGCCTTGCCGGCGAGGCGCCGGTGGCCGGCCAGCCGGAGGAGATCTACGGCCGCATGCGCTCCGAACTGCATGACCGCCTGAGCCAGCCGTTCTATCCGCTTGCCTTCTCGCTGATCGTGTTCCTGTTTCTGGGCGAGCCGCGCACCAACCGTCAGGGCCGCGCAGTGGCATTGCTCGGGGCCATCGTTACCGTCGGTCTCGTGCGTCTGGCCGGCTTCGGCGCCACCACGCTCGCCATCCGCTCCGGCGGCGGCGTGGCGCTGATGTATGCGGTGCCGCTCGGCACCATCGCCCTGTGTCTGGCGATCATCCTCTCCGACCGCGCCCTCAGCCTGCCGCGCCCGCTGCAGCAGCTTACCGATCGCATCGCCATCGGCTTCAGCACCCTCGCCGACCGCTTCGGCCGGCGGACCGGACAGGCGTGAGGCGGCAATGATCGGCAGGACCCTCTCGCTCTATCTCGCCCGCCGCTTCACGCGCTGGATCCTCGGCATCTTCCTGATCGGCGCCACGCTGGTGTTCGTGGTCGATTTCTTCGAGCTTCTGCGCCGCATCGGCGACGACGAGAGCTTCAACATCGGGCAGGCGGTGCTGCTGTCGCTGATGCGCACCCCCTCGCTGACGGAGCGCATTCTGCCGTTCGCCACGCTGTTCGGCTCCATGGCGGCGTTCGTCGGCCTGACCCGGCGCTCGGAACTGGTGGTCATCCGCGCCGTCGGCGTTTCGATCTGGCAGTTCATCGCGCCGCCGATCGCCGTCACCCTCCTCATCGGCGTGCTGGCCACCACGGTCTACAATCCCGTCTCGTCCTGGCTGAAGGACCGCGCCGACCTGCTGAGCGTCGAACTGTTCGGCCGCGAGCAGATGATCATGCAGCAGACCACCCAGCAGGTCTGGGTGCGCCAGCGCTCGCAGGATACCGAGTCGGTGCTGCATGCCCGTCAGGTGCGCGACAAGGGCAATACCATCGTCGGCGTCACGCTGTTCGTGTTCAGCCTCACCGGCGATTTCGTCGAGCGGCTGGAGGCGGCGCGGGGCGAACTGGGCGACGGCGTGTGGAAATTAACCAACGTCACGGTTTCCGTGCCCGACGTTGCGCCGACTCATCTTGCCACTCTGGATTTCCCCACCCGCATCAAGGCGGAAGAGATTCTCGACCAGATTGCCCAGCCCGATGCCGTGTCCTTCTGGCAACTCGGCGGCCTGATCGACCGGGCAGAGCGGGCGGGCGTGGCCGCCTATCCCTATCGCCTCCAGTTGCAGACGCTGCTTTCCCTGCCGGTTTTCCTGGCTTCCATGGTGCTGATCGCCGCCACCGTTTCGTTAAGGGTATCTCGCTTCGGCGGCACCGGGCGACTGGTGGCAAGTGGCGTCGCAGCCGGCTTCGTGCTTTATGTAACGACGGAGATCGCCCGCGATCTCGGCTCGGTGGGCATCATCGCTCCCACCATTGCCGCGTGGGCTCCGGGGATCGTCGCCGCCCTTCTGGGCGTGACAATTCTCC
>NZ_DAISHT010000030.1:0-1148 GCF_036822375.1 Pseudoxanthobacter sp.
GAACGGCGATGCGTGTTGTCGAGTTGCGTTTTGCCCTGGCGGTCATGATCGGGGCGTGTGGCCTTTCGGGCCTCGGTTTCGCCGGCACGGCGGCCGCGCTGGATGCGGAAGCCCCCGCCCAGCCCGCCACCACCGATGCCGCCGGCACCAGCGCGCCGGCGGAGGCTTTCCGCGCCGGTGCGCGGGCCTATTTCTCCGGCGACAAGGCGGCGGCGGCCGATGCCTTCGGCACGGCGGCCGGCATGGGCCATCCCGTTGCCCAGTGGAAACTCGGGCGGATGTATCAGGAAGGCGACGGCGTCGGCGAGGACGACTACAAGGCCTTCGAGCTGTTCTCGGAAGTCGCCAACGCCCACGCCGACGATGCGCCGGCCTCGGCGCAGGCGCCGTTCGTGGCCAACGCCTTCGTCGAACTCGGCTCCTATTATCTGAGCGGCATCAAGAACAGCGTGACGCCCAATTTCGAGCGCGCGCGGGAGCTCTATACCTACGCCGCCTCCTATTTCGGCGATGCCGATGCGCAGTACCGGCTCGGGCAGCTTTATCTGACCGGCGCGCCGGCCAGCGACGACGACGGTGCGCCGGCCGCGGCCCTTGCCATGACCTCTCCGGTGAAGACCGCCTCGGCCGGCTCGGCCCCGGCGCGGGCGCTGGCGGCGGCGGCGGAAGCCGGCGACACGCGCGATCCGCGCCTTGCCGCCCGGTGGCTGAAGCTCGCCGCCGAAAAGGGGCATCCGCAGGCGCAGGCCCTGCTCGGCAAGATGCTGGTCGACGGCGCCGACATCCGCCGCAACATGGTCGCCGGTCTGATGTGGCTGACCGTTGCCTCCAGCGCCGTGCAGGACAACGAAAGCGACGACTGGATCCGCATGTCGCAGGAAGAGGCCTTTTCCGTCGCCACCCAGAAGGAACGCGTGCGGGCGACCGAACTGGCGCGGGCGTGGATGGCCGCCAATCCGCCGCGCGAGTAACCGCCGGGATCCCTCCGGGGGGGGCTTGTGATCCCTTCCGGCGGAGAACAGGGCAGGCGGGGCTTTGCGGAGCCCCGAACAGCAGAACGGCGGCCGCAGGGCCGCCGCTGTCGTTTTCAGGGTGCTGTTGCGTTTTCAGGGGCCGTTGCGGGCAGAAAGACGCCGGCAATGCGGGGC
>NZ_DAISHT010000030.1:1248-9428 GCF_036822375.1 Pseudoxanthobacter sp.
TCCCGTTCAGTCCGGCATCGCGAAAGTCGCCACCACCGGCACATGGTCGGAGGGCTTCTCTTCGGCGCGCAGCGCCCGCTCGATGGCGACGCCCTTCAGCCGGTCGGCCGCCTCCGGCGACAGCAGCAGGTGGTCGATGCGGATGCCGTCGTTCTTCTGGAAGGCACCGGCCTGATAATCCCAGAACGTATAGGCATCGGCGCGGTCGGTCACGGCGCGCAGGGCGTCCGTCAGCCCCAGCGCCGTCAGCCGGCGCCAGGCGGCCCGGCTTTCCGGCTGGAACAGGGCGTCGTTCACCCAGGCTTCCGGCCGGCGGGCATCGCGCGGTTCGGGAATGATGTTGTAGTCGCCAGCCAGCACCAGCGGCTCTTCGAGCGCCAGCAATGTGCGGGCGTGGGCCTCCAGCCGGGCAAGCCAGCGCAGCTTGTAGGGGAACTTCTCGCTGCCGAGCGGATTGCCGTTCGGCAGGTAGATGGAGGCGACGCGGACGATGCCGCGCCCGGCCGGCACGAGCGCCTCGATATAACGCGCCTGCTCGTCGCCATCGTCGCCGGGCAGGCCGCGGCGGACGATTTCCAGCGGCCTTTTCGACAGGATGGCGACGCCGTTGAAGCCCTTCTGGCCGTGGGTTTCCACGTTATAGCCCGCCGCCTCGACGGCCTCCCGCGGGAAGGCTTCGTCGACGGACTTGATCTCCTGCAGGCAGATCACGTCCGGCGCATCGGCCTTCAGCCAGCGGGTGAGCGCCTCGAGCCGCGCCTTGATGCCGTTGATGTTGAAGGTGGCGATGCGGATCGTCTCGGTCTGGCCGAGCGGCACCGGGCGGGCAGGCGCGGGGGCATCCATGAAAGATCGCTCCGGGTCAGACGGAGAAGCTGACGCCGCAGCCGCACGAGGCGACGGCGTTCGGATTGCGGATCTGGAACGACTGGCCGATCAGGTCGTCGACGAAGTCGATCTGCGATCCCTCCATGTAGGGCAGGGAGACCGGGTCGATCAGCACGATGGCGCCGTCGCGCGCCAGCACGAGGTCGTCGGCCTCGCGGGCGGTGACGATGTCGTATTTATACTGGAAGCCCGAGCAGCCGCCGCCTTCCACGCTGATGCGCAGCGCCGCGCCCGGCGCCTCGCGCGACAGCACGCGGGCGATGCGGCGGGCCGCCTTGTCGGTCAGCGAGACCGGCAGTTCCGAAACTTCGCTCATGGGTCTGGTTCCTTTCACGCCCGGCCGGCAAATGCCGTTCCGGTCCGGGGGCAGGCGCATGAGGCATAGTTAGGCGCGCACCCGGCGGGGGTCAACGCGGCCCGCCGCGGTTTGCGGCAGCACTGTCGCACAACGCCGCTATAATGCGGACAGGACTTGCGATTCAGGAACCCGCGATTCCCGCTGCCGGCGGGGACCGCCGGGCAGGAAGGGGAGGCTGCCCTGCACAATCCGTTCCGTGCGCCGTTTGCCGGCGCCCCTTTCGCGGCCGATCCCGCGCACGCGCGCGGCACCCTCTTTCCCGAGCCGCCGCCCACCCACCGCTCGCCGTTTCAGCGCGACCGCGACCGCATCCTGCATTCCTCGGCCTTCCGCCGGCTGACCCACAAGACGCAGGTGTTCGTCACCAACGAGGGCGATCATTTCCGCACCCGCCTGACCCACACGCTGGAGGTGGCGCAGATCGCCCGCTCCATGGCCCGCACCCTCGGCCTCGACGAGGACCTGACGGAGACGGTGGCGCTGGCCCACGATCTCGGCCACACGCCGTTCGGCCACGAGGGCGAGGACGTGCTGGACGATCTGCTGCGCGAGCATGGCGGCTTCGACCACAATGCCCAGAGCCTGCGCATCGTCACCTGGCTGGAGCGCCGCTATGCCGCTTTCGACGGCCTCAACCTGACGTGGGAGGCGCTGGAAGGCATCGTGAAGCACAACGGCCCGCTGATCGGGGCCGACGGCATTCCGCTCGGCCGCTATCGCACCCGCGGCCTGCCCCATGCCCTGACAGCCTACGCGGCAAGTGCCGAACTGGAACTCGATACCTTCGCCACCGCCGAGGCGCAGGTCGCCGCCATGGCCGACGATATCGCCTACGACGCCCACGACATCGACGACGGCCTGCGCGCCGGCCTGTTTCAGGCCGACGAACTGGAGAGCGTGCCCCTCGCGGGCGACCTCCTGGCGGAGGTGAAGGCCCTGTGGCCGGGCCTCGACCGGCCGCGGCTTTCGCAGGAGCTGACGCGCCGGCTGGTCGGGGCGCTGGTGGAGGACGTGCTGAGCGAAACACGCCGCCGCATCGCCGTCTATGCCCCCGAAACCGCCGGTGCCGTGCGCAGCCTGCCGGGGGCGCTGGTGGGGTTTTCCGAAGGCATGAAGCCGGCGGAACGGGCCATCAAGGCGTTCCTGTTTGCGCGCATGTATCGCCACCCGTCGGTTCTGGCGGTGCGGCGGGAGGCCGCGCGGGTGCTGCGCGAACTGTTCGCCGCTTTCCGGGCCGATCCCGGTGCCATGCCGGAGCAGTGGTGCGCGGGCCTTGCGGCGTGCGACGAGACTGCCCGGCTGCGGCGCATCGCCGATTACATCGCCGGCATGACGGACCGCTATGCGCTGCAGGCGCACCGCCGCCTTTATGATGACACGCCGGACTTGCGTTAATCGCGCGCGGGCGCTACCGCCATGGCACGTTAACGAAAATGGCGCGGCGGGTGCTGCGCCGTGACTGACTGAAGCAGGATCGCGTGATGAATCTTTATGCCGAGTTCGCGGAGCGGATCCGCGGCATCGTCACCCGGATTGGCCTTGCCGACCCGGTGGATGACGCCGGCCGCCTGCGCTTCGTTGTGGAGCCGCCGCGCGATCCGTCCCATGGCGATTTCGCCACCAACGCCGCGATGGTGCTGGCCAAAGGGGCCGGCAAGCCCCCGCGCGAGATCGCGGCCGCCATCGTGGCCGAACTCGCCGGCGACGCCGATGTGGCCAGCGCCGACGTCGCCGGGCCGGGCTTCATCAACATCCGCGTCACACCGGCCGTGTGGCACCGGCTGGCGGCGGCCATCGTTGCCGGCGGGGCGGATTTCGGCCGCTCGGCGCTGGGCGGCGGGGTGAAGCTGAACGTCGAATATGTTTCCGCCAACCCGACCGGGCCGATGCACGTCGGCCACTGCCGCGGCGCGGTGTTCGGCGATGCGCTGGCCAGCCTGCTGGCCTTCGCCGGCTATGACGTGACGCGCGAATATTACATCAACGATGCCGGTGCGCAGGTCGACGTGCTCGCCCGCTCCGCCTTCCTGCGCTATCGCGAGGCTCTCGGCCACGAGATCGGCGCGATCCCCGAAGGTCTCTATCCGGGCGATTACCTGAAGCCGGTCGGGCAGGCGCTGGCCGGGGCCTGGGGCCACCAGCTGGAATCGATGCCGGAGGCCGAATGGCTGCCGGTGGTGCGCGCCTTCACCATCGACGCGATGATGACGATGATTCGCGCCGATCTCGATGCGCTGGGCGTTCACCACGACCTGTTCTCGTCGGAAAAGGCGCTGTCGACCGGCGGGCGTAACCGGGTGACCGAGGCCATCGAATTCCTCAAAGAGCGCGGCGACGTCTATGTCGGCCGGCTGGAGCCGCCGAAGGGCCAGCTGCCGGAAGACTGGGAAGACCGCGAGCAGCTGCTGTTCCGCTCCACCGCCTATGGCGACGATGTGGACCGGCCGCTGGTGAAGTCCGACGGTTCGTTCACCTATTTCGCCTCCGACATCGCCTACCACTACGACAAATATCTGCGCGGTTTCGCGCACATGATCGACGTGCTGGGCGCCGACCACGGCGGCTATGTGAAACGCATGACGGCGGCGGTGAAGGCCATGACCGGCGGCGAGGGCAGCCTCGACATCCGGCTGTGCCAGCTCGTCAAGCTGTTCCGCGCCGGCGAGCCGGTGCGCATGTCGAAGCGGTCGGGTTCGTTCGTGACGCTGCGCGACGTGGTCGACGAGGTGGGCCGCGATGCGGTGCGCTTCATGATGATCTACCGCAAGAACGACGCGCCGCTCGATTTCGATTTCCAGAAGGTCACCGAGCAGTCGCGCGACAATCCGGTGTTCTACGTGCAATACGCCCATGCGCGCTGCGCCTCGGTGTTCCGTCAGGCGGAAGAGGCGGGGCTGAAGGCGGTGCCGGCCGGCGGCGCGGTGGCCTATGGCCGGCTTGAGGACGAGAGCGAACTGGCGCTCATCGGCAAGCTCGGCGAGTGGCCGCGGCTTATCGAGGCGGCGGCAGAGGCTCGCGAGCCGCATCGCATCGGCTTTTACCTCTACGATCTTGCCGGCGCCTTCCACGGGCACTGGAATCGCGGCAAGGAACGGCACGACTTACGGTTTATTAACTCTGATGATCGAGAGTTGACGCAGGCTAGACTGGCGCTCGTTCATGCGGTGGCGTCGGTTCTGGCGTCGGGACTTGCGCTGCTCGGCGTTTCTGCGCCGGAGGAAATGCGCTGATGCTCTGGCGAACCGGCCGTGTGGCGGCCGGGGCGCCTGTTTCTGCGGGTTCGGAGCCGGGCCGCCGCCGGAAGACCGGATAGGGGCGGCAGACGGCCCCGGCGGGGCGGTACAAAGAGAAAAGCTGGCCGATGAACGATCCTCGCTCGACCGATCCCAACGCTCCCGCCCGGCGCCCTGCGGCCGGGCCGGACGATGCGCAGGGCCGCCGCCCGGAGGCACCCGGAGACGGGCTTTCCGGTGCCGGCGCCCATGACGACGGGTTGCAGCCGCCGGATTTCCGCCCGGAGCCGACGGCCGCCCCGGCCCAGCCGGTGCGCCCGGCCAATCTCGATTTCGGTTTCGATTCCGGTGCCTTCGAGCGTGCGCTCGGCGAAGGCGGCCGCCCGGTGCCGCCGCCCGTGGTGCGGCCCCGCCTGCCGCCGCGCCCCGCCGCGCAGGGCCAGTCTCTGCGCACCCCGGTGCCGCCGCGCCCGCCCGTGACGCCGGCTGCGCCCGGTGCCGGCGCTGCCGTGCGGCCGCCGGTGCGCCCGGCTGCGCCGCGGCCCGCCATGCCCGTGCGCCCGGCCGCCGGCGCCGCCCCCGTGGCGCCGCCCGCGCCGCACCGGCCGGCTGCCCCGCCGCCGGTGCCCGACCTGCCGGACGATCTGGAAGAGGCGCTCGCCAGCGAGATCCGCGGCACCGTGCCGCCGCATCGCGAGCCTGTGCACCGCGAACCCCCGCAGCCCGACGAGGGGCCGAAGGCGGCCATGGCGCCGGTCAGCCGCGGCCCGGCCGCGCGCGTGCTCGGCACGCTCAGCGACGATGACGGGGCCGGCGGCATTGCGCCGCCGTTCGAGCCGCTGCCGCCCATCGAGCGCGCGGCCAGCCGCCGCGCCGGACCGGTGCGGCCGACGGTGATCGACACCCCGCCGGTGCCGCAGATCGAGGAGCCGCCGTTTGCGGTGCCCGATCCGATGCAGCAGGACTTCTCGCAGGATTTCGACCTGTCGCCGTTCGATCTGGCCGGCGCGAATGCCGGGGCGACCCGTCCGAGGAAGCCGGAACCGGCTCCCGCACCGGCCTCCGCGCGGCTGCCGGAAGCAGGCGACTTCGACGACGATCAGGCCTATGAGGCGGCGTTCGAGAACGCCATTGCCGGGTGGCGCGACGAGACCGGCCGCCCGGCCTCGGCCGAGAGCCTCGACGAGGCGGTCGACGACCACAACTTCACCGATCTGCCGGACGAGCCGCCGCCCTTCCTCAGCGCCGGCGAGGAAGATATGCGCCCGCAGCGCCGCCGGCGCTCGCCGGTGCTGTGGATCGGCGCAACGGTGCTGATCGTCATCCTCATCGGTCTTGCCGGTTACTATACGACCGAGTTTTTCGGCGGCGGGCTTTCCGACGAACCGCCGCCGGTGATCCGCGCCGAAGACGGGCCGGTGAAGGTGGAGCCGCCGCCCTCGACCGCGGCGGAGACCTCCGACCCGAGCAAGGTGTTCTACGACCGGGTTGCCGAAACCAACAAGGCCGAGAACCAGACGCTCGACCAGCCGGGTGCCACGGCCGAGGGCGTGGCGCAGCAGGCCCGGCCGGGCGACAGCGAACTGCCGGGCGTCGCCAACGGCCAGCCGCAGCCGCAGCAGCAGGCCGCTGCCGGCACGCCGCAGCCGGTGGTGCCGCGCAAGGTGCGCACCGTGGTGGTGCGCCCGGATGGCACGATCATCACCCCCGATCCCGATCAGGCCGCCGAAGCCGCCGCCGATGCCGAGGCGCAGGCCCGCGCCGCCGCCCGGCCTCAGGTGCCGGCCCTTTCGCCGCAGCAGACGCAGACGGCCGAGGATCCGCTGGCATCCATGAACTACATCACGCCCGGCAAGTTCGTGATGCCGAAGCCGCGGCCGGATAATTCCCGCGCCGAGCTGGTGGCGCCGGATGGCGGGGCCCCGCCCGGCGAGGTGCGGCAGGCGGCGCTCTCGCCGCCCGCCGACACGGCGGCACCAACGACAGAGCAGGCTGGCAATGCAGCCGGGGCGGCGGTTTCGCCGCCCTTTGCCGTTGCGGAAGGCGGTGAAATGCCAACCTTCATTCCTTCCGCCGTGCCCGCCGGCCCGGCCGGGCACGCCTCGGGACTGGAAGCGGCGGAAGGCACGCCGGCCCGCCAGACCGGCACACCGGCGGTCCCGCCAGCGCAGGTTGCCGCCGCAGCCGCCGACACCGCGCCTGCGCCCGACGGCGAGACCGTCGCCGCGGGCGGCGAGGCAGATGCCCCGGCCCCGGAAGCCGGTGTGGCGGTTTCGCAGGAGCCTGCCCCGGAAGCCACGGCGCCGGTTGCGAACGATGTTGTCCCGAGCGCCGCCGCGAGCGACGCTGCGGACACGCCGTTCGGCGTGCAGCTTGCCTCGCAGAAGAGCCGCGCGGAGGCGGAAAAGGCCTTTGCCGCGCTGAAGCGGCGGTTTCCGGCGCTGCTCGGCGAAGCCCGGCCGGTGATCGTCAGCGCCCGGGTCGGCGATCGCGGCACGTTTTATCGTGTGCGGGTGGGCGCGCCTTCGGCGGCGGCTGCCGCCAGCCTGTGCAGCCGCCTCAAGGCGGCCGGCGGAAGCTGCTTCGTGGTGCGCAGCTGACGGGCGGCGATGCGCGGCGGGGGCCGGCGAAGGCCCGGCCGCGAAGGGAGTGACGGACGCAACATGACCAGAGCCTTCATCACCGGCCTTGCCGGCCCGGAGCTGTTGCCGCAGGAGGCGGACTTTCTTGCCGGGGCCGATCCGTGGGGCCTCATCCTGTTCCGTCGCAACTGCCGCGACCGCGCGCAGGTGCGCGCGCTCACCGATGCCTTTCGTGCCGCCGTCGGCCGCGCGGATGCGCCGGTGCTGGTGGATCAGGAAGGCGGCCGGGTGCAGCGCCTGCGGCCTCCGGTGTGGCGCGCCTATCCGCCGGCGGCGGCCTTCGGCCGGCTCTATGCTGCCGATGCGGCGGCCGGGCTGGAGGCGGCGGAGCTGGTGACGCGGCTGATGGCCGAAGAGCTGCTGGAGGCCGGCATCACCGTCGATTGCCTGCCGGTTCTGGATGTGCCGGTGCCGGGCGTGCACGATGTGATCGGCGACCGTGCCTATGCCGCGGCGCCGGAGGCCATCGTGGCGCTGGCGTCTGCCGCCGTGCGCGGGCTGATGGCCGGCGGCGTGCTGCCGGTGATGAAGCACATGCCGGGCCACGGCCGCTCGACGGTCGATTCCCATCTGTCGCTGCCGGTCGTCACGGCGTCGCGCGCGGCGCTGGAGGCGGGCGATTTCGTGCCGTTCCGGGCGCTGGCCGGGCTGCCGCTGGCGATGACGGCCCATATCGTCTTCACCGCCATCGATCCCGACCGGCCGGCCACGCAATCGCCCGTGGTGATCGGTGATATCGTGCGGGGCGCGCTGGGCTTTTCCGGCGCGCTGATGTCCGACGATCTTTCCATGCAGGCGCTTGAGGGCGACCTCGGCACCCGCGCGGCCCGGGCCTTTGCCGCCGGCTGCGATCTGGCGCTGCACTGCAACGGCAATCTGGCGGAGATGGAGGCGGTTGCTGCCGCAAGCCCGGTGCTGGCGGGGGCGGCGGCTGCGCGCTGCGCACGCGCGCTGGCGGCACGCGGCGCGGCGCAGCCGTTCGACCGTGCGCGGGCGCTGGCGCTGCTGGCCGCGCTTGAGACGAACGCCGTGGCATAACCGGGGCTCACGAATGACCGG
>NZ_DAISHT010000030.1:9528-24813 GCF_036822375.1 Pseudoxanthobacter sp.
GCGGCGATGACGGCGGGCTGGTGGTGGACGTGGCCGGCTTCGAAGGCCCGCTCGACCTGCTGCTGATGCTGGCCCGCAGCCAGAAACTGGATCTGGCCCGCATCTCCATCCTCGATCTGGCGGAACAATATCTCGCCTTCATCGCCGCCGCCCGGCAACTGCGGCTGGAACTGGCCGCCGACTATCTGGTCATGGCGGCGTGGCTGGCCTATCTCAAATCGCGCCTCCTGCTGCCGGAGGAGCCGGCCGGCGACGAGCCGACCGGCGAAATGCTGGCGGCCGATCTGGCGTTCCGCCTGCGGCGGCTCGATGCCATGCGCGACGTGGCTGCGCGGCTGATGGCACGGCAGCGGCTGGGGCTGGATTTTTTCGCCCGCGGCGCGCCTGAGGCGGTGGTGGTGGAAAAGCGGCCGCAATGGCAGGTCTCGCTTTACGATCTGCTGGTGGCCTATGCCAACCACCGCCAGCGCTCCATGGTTACGCGGGTCGCCGTCGGCGGGCGCACGGTGTGGTCGCTGCTCGATGCCCGGCTGGTGCTGGAACGCCTGATCGGCACGGCGGCCGGGTGGGTGGCGATCGACGATCTGCTGGCCGACTACATGCGCAGCGACGAGGAACGGGTGACCGTGCGGGCGAGTTCTTTTTCCGCAACGCTGGAGCTGGCCCGCGAGGGCGGGCTGGACCTGCGGCAGGAGGCGCCGTTTGCGCCGATCTTCGTGCGTGCCCACCAGCCGGCGCCGCAGGATGACCCGGCCGGAGAGGGTGCAGCGGGAGACGGCGAGGCGGGGACAGGGGAGGAACCATGATCGGGCTTTCCGACGAACGGGCCGCCGCCCGCCACGAACTGGTGCGCATGGTGGAGGCCCTGCTTTTTGCCAGCGCCTCGCCGCTGACGGCCGCGCAGCTTGCGGAGCGGCTGCCGCCGGGCACGGATGTCGGGGCGATTGTCGGCGATCTGGCGAAGCTCTATGCCCATCGTGGCGTCAATCTGGTCCGCGTCGGCGGCGGCTATGCCTTCCGCACCGCCCCCGATCTCGGCCACCTGCTGAAGCGCGATGCGGTGGAGCCGCGCCGGCTTTCGCGCGCCGCGCTGGAGACGCTGTCGATCATCGCCTACCACCAGCCGGTGACGCGGGCGGAGATCGAGGCCATTCGCGGCGTCGCAACCTCGCGCGGCACGCTGGACGTGCTCATGGAGGCCGGCTTCATCCGCATGCGCGGCCGCCGCCGTGCGCCGGGCCGCCCGGTGACCTACGGCACCACGCTGGGCTTTCTGGAACATTTCGGACTGGAGAGCGTGGCCGATCTGCCGGGCCTCGACGAACTGAAGGCGGCCGGCCTGCTCGACATGGTGCCGCCATCGGCCGCCGCCCCGGCGCTGGCGACCGACGACGAGGCGCTCGCCCCCGACGAAGAGCCGCTGGAAGACGGCGCCCGGCCCGACTGAGCGCTGCCCGCCGGGGGTGACGCCCGGCCGCCGGAGCGCTATGGTGCCGCGACTTTTCGCGATTCATTTGCAAAGACCGGAAGCAAGCCATGTCGCTGCAGGCGCTCTCGCCGCGCACCCCGGGCCACGGGAGCCAGGGTTCAGCCAGTCCGGCGGCCGCCGGCCAGCCGCGGCTGGCATTCGAGCGCGTCAGCCTCTCCTTTGCCGGCCATGCGGCGGTCAGCGATGTCAGTCTGGCGGTGCAGCCGGGCGAGATTGCCTGCCTGCTCGGCCCTTCCGGCTGCGGCAAGACCACGCTTCTGCGCATTGCCGCCGGCATCGAGGTGCAGGATCGCGGCCGGGTGCTGATCGACGGGGCGGAAGTGGCCGGGCCGGCCCGCACGCTGCCGCCGGAGGCGCGCGGCGTGGGGCTGGTGTTTCAGGATTATGCGCTGTTTCCGCACCTGACGATCCTCGACAATGTGCGTTTCGGCCTGAAGGGCCGGCCGGCGGGGGAGGCGATTGCCGCCGCCCGCGAGGCGCTGGAGCGGGTGCGGCTGGCCCATCACGCCGGGCATTATCCGCACAATCTGTCCGGCGGCGAACAGCAGCGCGTGGCGCTGGCCCGCGCGCTGGTGCCCGGGCCGCGGGTGCTGCTGATGGACGAGCCGTTTTCCGGCCTCGACCGCCGGCTGCGCGACAAGGTGCGCGACGAGACGCTGGCGGTGCTGCGCGAGAACGGTGCGACGGCGGTGGTGGTGACCCACGACCCGGAAGAGGCGATGCGCATCGGCGACCGCATTGCCCTGATGCGCCGGGGCCGGCTGGTGCAGGTCGGCGACCCGGAAACGCTCTACCGCCATCCGGCCGATATCGAAGCGGCCCGCTTCTTCTCCGAACTGAACGAGGCGGAGGGGCGAATCGAGGGCGGGCAGGTGCACGCCGCGCTCGGCAGTTTTCCGGTGCCGGCCGGCCTTGAAGGTGCGGGCCGGGTGACGGTGGCGGTGCGGCCGCACGATATCGCGCTCGGCCCGGCCGGGGCCGGGGTGGCCGGCCGCGTGGCGTCGCGGCGTTATCTGGGCGAGGTGGACCGCGTGGAAGTGGCGATTGCCGGTCTGGCACAGCCGCTGGAAGTGCGCACCACCGCCATCGGCGCGTTTGCGCCCGGCCAGACGGTGGGCGTGACGGTGCCGGCGGCACGCGTCCACATCTTCGCGCAGCCGGCGGCGGCCTGATGCGACCGGCTGTCGCCCTTCCGCGTTGCAGCCCCCGGGGCTTTCTGTAATAGTCCGTGGCTGGTTAAAGGGCCGGAGCGGCAGAACGCCGCTCCCGCACTGTTCCGATTCCCCCGGTTGCGACAGCGCCGGGACGGGCCGGACGGGCGTGAGCGGGGCCTTGATCGGACTGGTGTTTCACCGGCAGACGGATAAGGCCTCGCGCCAGCCGGCCTGCCGGTGGCGGTGAAGAGGCCCGTCTCCCCAACGGCCCGGCGTGTCCGGCGCGGCGTCAGGGGGCGGGCGGGCGGAGAGGCCTCGGATGGGCAGTTTCAGCATTTGGCATATCCTCATTGTGGCGGTTGTCGTCATTCTCCTGTTCGGCCGGGGCAAGATCTCCGACCTGATGGGCGACGTCGCCAAGGGCATCAAGAGCTTCAAGAAGGGGCTCGCCGAAGATGACGATGTGAAGCCCATCGAGAACAAGCCTGGCACGCCGCTTCCGACCCAGAAGAGCGAAGACCAGACCAAGACCGGCTGACGTGACGTTCGTCCGCCCGGCCGGTTGCAGCGCGTGCGCGGAGCCGGGTGCGGGCGGACGGGCCCTCCCGCCACCAGTCCGGCATGGCCGGCCGCCCGCAGGGCGCCGGCTTCTGCCTTCCGCACCGGCCCGGCCGGCATCTGCAGTGCGGCGTCAGCACGAAGCGGTTCCATGTTCGAAATCGGTTGGAGTGAGATCCTTGTCATCGGCATCGTGGCGCTGGTCGTCATCGGGCCGAAGGATCTGCCGCGTGTGCTGCGCACAACGGGCCAGATGATCGGCAAGCTGCGCCGCATGGCCGGCGATCTGCAGGCCACCTTCAGCGAGGCCCTGCGGGAGGCTGAGCGTCAGGCTGAGATCGACGATCTGAAGCAGAAGCTTTCCGACGCGAATTCCACGCTGCAGACCCTGCGCGATCCGCTCACGCCGTCTTCCGGCGCCGCGGACCCGCTGAAGCCGATGGCCGACCCGGCGCCGAACGCCACCGATGCCCTCGTGCCCGACCCGGCCGCACCGGCCGAAGCCGCACCGGCCGAAGCCGTGCCTGCCCAGGCCGCGCCGGCCGAGGCCGTGCCTGCGGAAGCAGCGCCTTTGGAAGCCGCGCCCATCGCAGCCGCACCAGCCGGGGCGCCGGCTGTGCCCCCCCTGCCGGGGGGCGGCGAGCCGCTGTCGCTGGCGCAGGCCGCCGGCGGACCGCCCGCGGCGGAGCCGGACAAGACCCCGGACGGGCCGGCACCCGCGCCGGCCGATCAGTTACAGGGCACCGGCCGTGCCTCCTCCACCCCCGGTGCCAGCGCATGACCAGCGAACAAGATGACGAAATCGAAGCCTCGCGCGCGCCGCTGCTCGATCACCTGATCGAACTGCGCTCCCGGCTGATCCGCTCGCTCATCGCCATTCTGGTGGCGTTCCTCATCTGCTTCTATTTTGCCTCCAGCATCTTCAACCTGCTCATCATTCCCTATGAGCATGCTGTGGGGAATACCCGGCCGATCGAGCTGATCTACACGGCTCCGCAGGAATATTTCTTTACCCAGCTCAAGCTCGGCCTGTTCGGAGCGCTGTTTCTGGCGTTTCCGATCATTGCAAGCCAGATCTACATGTTTGTGGCGCCGGGGCTCTACAAGCACGAACGGCAGGCCTTTCTGCCGTTTCTGGTGGCAACGCCGCTGCTGTTTCTGATGGGCGCGCTGCTGGTCTATTTCCTCGTCATGCCGATGGCGCTGCATTTCTTCCTGTCGATGGAGCAGCACGGCGGCGCCGGGCAGGCGAGCATCTACCTGCTGCCGAAAGTCAGCGAATACCTGAACCTGATCATGGTGTTCATCTTCGCCTTCGGCATCGTGTTCCAGCTTCCGGTGGTGCTGACGCTGCTGGCGCGGGCCGGGCTGATTACCGCTGCGGACCTGCGGGCAAAGCGGCGCTATGCGATCGTGATCGCCTTCATCGTGGCGGCGGTGCTGACGCCGCCCGATCCGGTCAGCCAGATCAGCCTTGCGATCCCGGCCATGCTTCTCTACGAAGTGTCCATCTTCGCCGTCCGCTCGATCGAGCGCAAACGCGCCGCAGCCGAAGAGGCTGACGCGTCCTGAGACGATCCCGGCGGCGGCCCCCTTTCCGATCGGCCGAACGCCGGAGTTTCCCCAATGCTCGATATTCGCTGGATCCGCGAAAACCCGGAGGCGCTGGATCGCGCCCTGTTGTCGCGCGGCGAGGCGGCCCAGTCCGCCGCGCTGATCGCCCTTGACGATCGTCGTCGCAAGATCACCAGCGACCTGCAGCTGCTGCAGGAACAGCGCAATGCCGCCTCGAAGGAGGTCGGCAAGGCCAAGGCGGCCGGCGACGAAGCGCGCGCCGCCGCGCTGATGGCCGAGGTTGCACTGCTGAAGGAGCGCCTGCCGGCCGACGAGGCTGCGCTGCGCGAGGCGGAAACGGCCATCGGCGATGCGCTGGCCCGCGTGCCCAACGTGCCGCTGGCCGAGGTGCCGGTGGGGCGCGACGAATCCGACAACGTGGAACTGCGCAAGGTCGGCACGAAGCCGTCGTTCGGGTTCGTGCCGCGCCAGCATTTCGAGCTGGGCGAGGCGCTCGGGCTGATGGATTTCGACATCGCGGCCAAGATCACCGGCACGCGATTCGTGGTGCTGCGCGGTGCGCTGGCCCGTCTTGAGCGCGCGCTGGCGCAGTTCATGCTCGATCTGCACACCGGCGAACACGGCTATACCGAAGTCAACCCGCCGCTGATGGTGCGCGACGAGACGATGTTCGGCACCGCGCAACTGCCGAAGTTTGCCGACGATCAGTTCCGCACCATGGACGGCCGCTGGCTGATTCCGACGGCTGAGGTGCCGCTCACCAATCTGGTGCGCGAGCAGATTCTCGACGAGGCGGTGCTGCCGCTGCGCATGGCGGCGTTCACCCAGTGCTTCCGCCTTGAGGCGGGCGCGGCCGGCCGCGACACCCGCGGCATGCTGCGTCAGCACCAGTTCGGCAAGGTGGAACTGGTTTCGGTGACGACGCCCGAGACCTCGCAGGCCGAGCAGGAACGCCTCGTCGGCTGTGCGGAAGAGGTGCTGAAGCGCCTCGGCCTGCATTATCGCGTGGTGGTGCTGTGCACCGGCGACATGGGCTTCGGCGCCGCCCGCACCTACGATATCGAGGTGTGGCTGCCGGGGCAGGATACCTACCGCGAGATCTCCTCCTGCTCGGTGTGCGGCGATTTTCAGGCCCGCCGCATGAGCGCACGCTACCGCTCGGCCGAATCGAAGAGCCCGCGCTATGTTCACACCCTCAACGGCTCGGGCGTTGCGGTCGGCCGCGCGCTCATCGCCGTGATGGAGAACTACCAGAACGAAGACGGCTCGGTGACGGTGCCCGAGGCGCTGCGCCCCTATATGGGCGGCGTTGAGCGCATCGCCGCGGCCTGAGCGGGCCGCAGCGGCAAGAGCGCTGCCCGGCGGGCGAGAGGCCGGCCGGGCACCATGGATGCGACGGGTTTTGCGAAGGCTGACACGGCATGCGGATTCTGCTGACCAACGATGACGGCATTCACGCCCCGGGGCTGGAGGTGCTGGAGCGCATCGCGCGCACGCTTTCCGACGATGTGTGGGTGGTGGCGCCGGAAACGGACCAGTCCGGCAAGTCGCATTCGGTCACGCTGAGCGACCCGCTGCGGGTGCGCCATGTCGGCGGCCAGCGTTATGCGGTGCGCGGCACACCGACCGACTGCGTGATCATGGCGGCCTGCAACATCATGCCGGGCCGGCCGGATCTGGTGCTTTCGGGTGTCAACCGCGGCCAGAACGTGGCCGACGATGTGACCTATTCGGGCACGGTGGCCGGCGCGATGGAAGGCACGGTGCTCGGCATCCGCTCCATTGCGCTGTCGCAGGCGTTCGGGCCGGCCAGCCGGGACAATCCGCCGTTCGAGACCGCGGAAGTGCACGGGCCGGGCCTGATCCGCGAGCTGCTCACCTTCGACCTGCCGCCGGCGACGCTGCTCAACGTCAACTTTCCCAACCGCACGCCGGACCGGGTCGAGGGCGTGGCGGTGACGGTGCAGGGCTGCCGGCCGGATGAGTTCGTCTCCGTCGACGAGCGCACCGACGGCCGCAACAATCCCTATTACTGGATCGTCTACGGCCATTCGCCGTTCGAGGCGGAGGCCGGCACCGATCTGCGTGCCATGGCGGAAGGGCGCATCTCGGTGACGCCGCTTCGCCTCGATCTCACGGCCCACCGCACGCTGGAGGCCCTCGGCCGGCATCTTTCCTGCCAGGTCGGATGAGAGCGATGACGGTTGAACTGCCGGGAGCGGAGGCCGACCGGGTCTCGCTCGCCAATCTCGTGCTTGCCATGCGTCGCCGCGGCGTGCGCGACCGCCGCATCTATGCGGCCATCGAGCTGACGCCGCGCCGCATGTTCCTGCCGGCGGAGTTCATGCACGAGGCGTTCGACGACCGGCCGCTGCCGATCGAGTGCGGCCAGAGCATCTGCGCGCCCTCGCTGGTGGGGCTGATGACGCAGGCGCTGGACGTGCGCGAGGGCGACCGTGTGCTGGAGATCGGCACCGGGTCGGGCTACCACACCGCGGTGCTGGCCCGTCTGGCCGAGGAGGTCTACTCCGTCGAGCGCTATCGCAAGCTGGCGCGGCTGGCGCAGGAGCGCTTCAGCGTGCTGCGCCTCGGCAACATTTCTGTGCGGGTTGAGGACGGGCTGAACGGCTGGCCGGAAAAGGCGCCGTTCGACCGCATTCTGGTGACCGGCGCGGCCGAGGCCCCGCCCGAAGCGCTCATCAGCCAGATGCGCATCGGCGCGATTATGGTGATGCCCGTCGGGCCCTCGATGGGGGCGCAGCAGCTGACCCGCTTCGAGCGCACGGCAGAGGGCCTGAAGGCCACCAGCTTCGCCACCGTGCGCCTCGTGCCGCTGGTGCCGGGCACGGCCACACGGCTCTGAACGACGGCTCTGAACGGCGCGCGGTTCTGAACCGGCAGGGCCGCCGCGCCGGCGGGCGGGCGGCCCTGCCGGGTCGTCAGGCCAGAATTTCCTTCAGCACGGCAATCAGACGGTCGCATTCGGCATCGGTGCCGATGGAAATGCGCAGATAATCGGTCGTGCGCGGCTTGTTGAAGTGGCGCACCAGCACCGCCTTTTCGCGCAGCGCCTGCGCCAGCGCGAGGCCCTCGCGGGCCGGATGGCGGGCAAACACGAAATTGGCCGCCGAGGGCACCACCTCGAAGCCCAGTGCCTGCAGACCGGCGGTCAGCCGGGCGCGGCTGGCAACGATGCGCCCGCGGGTTTCCTCAAACCACGCCTTGTCCTTCATCGCCGCGGTGGCGCCGGCAATGGCGAGGCGGTCGAGCGGATAGGAATTGAAGCTGTCCTTGACCCGCTCCAGCGCCTCGATCAGCGGCCGCTGGCCGATGGCAAAGCCGACGCGCAGGCCGGCAAGCCCGCGAGACTTGGAAAAGGTCTGAATGACCAGCAGGTTGGGGAAGCGGTCGACCAGCGCCACCGCGCTTTCGCCGCCGAAATCGACATAGGCTTCGTCGATCACCACCACCTGATCGGGGTGGCTGCACACCAGCCGCTCGATATCCGACAGCGGCAGCGCGCGGCCGGTGGGCGCGTTGGGATTGGGCAGAATGATGGCCCCGCAGGGCCGGCGATAATCCTCCACCCGCACCGCCATGGCCTCATCGACCGGAACCGCCTCGTAAGCGATGCCGAACAGGCCGCAATAGACCGGATAGAACGAGTAGGTGATATCGGGGAACAGCAGCGGCGCATCGTGGCTGAGCAGCGCGCGGAAGGTGTGGGCCAGCACCTCGTCGGAGCCGTTGCCGGCGAAGACCTGCTCCACCGCCACGCCATGGTGTTCGGCAATGGCCTCGCGCAGATCCCACGAGACGGAATCGGGATAGAGCCGCAGGTTGTCCATCTCGGCAGCAATGGCCTCGGCCACGCGCGGGGAGGGCGGATAGGGGTTCTCGTTGGTGTTGAGCTTGACGAGGCCGGCAATGCGCGGCTGCTCCCCCGGCACATAGGGCGTGAGCGTGTGGACGATCGGGCTCCAGAAGCGGCTCATGGCGGCAGGTCTCGCGATAGATCTCGGGATCGGGTCGGGTCTTCGGGGGGTCCCGGAGGGTGCGCTGTGCGGCACGCTCCGCGGCGCCGGGCCGAGGGCTGGTGGCGGGCGTCATTTCACATGTTTCGCCCGCCGGCTCCAGCCTCAATCCGGCGCACGGTCATGGTGTGGCTGATTGAGGAATATGTCTAGACAAATTATGCGCCGGCCAGCCGTTTCAACCGCCGGCGGGCGGCGGCGAGGTCTGTGCAGGCGTTGAGGTTGCTGAACGGGTCGTCGTCGTTCTCCGTGGCCGGGAAGCCGACGGTGTGAAAGCCCGGCTGCCGGGCGAGCCATTCCATCAGCCGCCGCCCGCCGCCGGCCAGCGTGGCGGCGAGGTCGCCGGCGAGCCCGGTTGCCAGCGCGGCGAAGGCCGGGTGCGTGCGGCCGTTGCAGGCCGCGCAGGCCGCCGGGCCGGCGTCGGCGGCCAGCCGGGCAATCAGGTCGGCGGGAAAGAACGGCGTGTCGACCGGTATCGTCACCATCCGCCCGTGGCCGCCGGCCGCCGCCCACCGCAGTCCGGCGAGCATGCCGGCCAGCGGTCCCTGATGGCCGGGCAGGGGATCGGACAGCACGGCCGCGCCGAAGGCCGTGCCGAGGCGGGCGCACAGGGCGGCGTTTTCCGGCCCGCCGGCAATGGCAAAGGCGGCGATGAGGCCGTTGTGCCGGGCGAGCGCCAGGCGGGCGCAGGCGTGGGCCAGCAGCGTTTCGCCATCCGCGCGATCCGCGGCAACGGCGGTTGCGGAGGGCGGCCGCGGGCCGAGGCGCAGGCCGGCCTTGTCGGCGCCCATGCGCCGCGAGGCGCCGCCCGCCAGCACGAGGCCGGCGACCGTGCCGGCAAAGCAAGCCGGTTGGGCACCGGCCGGGGAATCGGGTATGACCATGACAAAATCGGTTCAGCGGCGCCGGTTCCCGCCCGATCCGCCGCGGATCGGGCCGCAACCGGCCGGCAGGCAAGGATGAACGCCATGGTGACGGTGGACAAGGCCAAGGTGCTGGAACGTCTTGCGGCCGTGCCCGGGCCGGATGGCGGCGACATCGTTTCGCTCGGGCTCGTTTCCGATGTGTTCATCGCCGACGGCCGGGTGGCCTTTTCCATCACCGTGCCGGAAACGCGCGCCCGCGAGCTGGAGCCGCTGCGCCGCGCCGCCGAGGCGGCGGTGCTGGCCATTCCCGGTGTCGAGCGGGCCATGGTGGCGCTGACGGCGGAGCGGCACCACGGGCCGGGCCGTGTGGCGCGGCCGCGGCCGCCCGCAGCGCCGCTGGCTTCCGCCGAATCGGCCGCGGCCGCCGCGCCTTCGCCGGCCGCCGCCCCGGCCCGGCCGGCCGCGCAGCAGGGCGTGCCCGGCGTGGGACTGCTGATTGCGGTTGCCTCCGGCAAGGGCGGTGTCGGCAAGTCGACCACGGCGGTCAATCTGGCGCTGGCGCTGAAGGAGCGCGGGCTGAAGGTGGGCGTGCTCGATGCCGATGTCTACGGCCCCTCGGTGCCGCGGCTGCTGGGCCTCACCGGCCGGCCGCAGACCGTCGACGGCCGCCGCCTGATGCCGCTGGAGGCCTATGGCCTCAAGGCGATGTCCATCGGGCTGCTCATCGAGGAAGATACGCCGATGATCTGGCGCGGGCCGATGGTGGTATCGGCGCTGCGACAGATGCTGATGGATGTGGCGTGGGGCGAGCTCGACGTGATCGTGATCGACATGCCGCCCGGCACCGGCGACGTGCAGCTGAGCCTTGCCCAGCAGGCACCGCTGGCCGGCGCGGTGATCGTTTCCACGCCGCAGGATCTGGCGCTGCTCGATGCGCGCAAGGGTCTGGCCATGTTCCGCAAGGTCGAGGTGCCGGTGCTCGGCATCGTGGAGAACATGAGCACCTTCATCTGCCCGCACTGCGGCGAGGCCTCGCACATCTTCGGCCACGGCGGTGCGCGCCATGAGGCGGAGCGGCTGGGTGTGCCGTTCCTCGGCGAAATTCCGCTGGCGATGACCATCCGCGAAACCTCCGACGCCGGTGCGCCGGTGATGGCCAGTGCGCCGGACGGACCCCATGCGGCGGCTTATCGCGCCGTGGCCGGGGCGCTGTGGCAGGAGGTGCAGGCCCGGCGCAACAGCCACCGCCGGCCGCCGCAGATCGTCATCGAATGAGGCGCGGCGCCCGGCCGTGAGGGTTGAGGGATGAAGAAAAGGCCGCCCGCGGGCGGCCTTCGCATGTCGTGCCTTAATGGGATGAAATTCTCAGGCTGCCTGTGCTTCCAGCGTCATGGTATCGACGGTGAACGTGCCGTCGGGCTCCATCTCGAAATGGCGCCGCACGTCGTCGGGCGCGCGGTCCTGCAGCGAGCGGATGGCCGTGGCGTGCACCGCCGGCGTGCGGATGCGGGCGATCCACGAGGCGAACTCCAGCCGCAGGCGGCGGCGCGTCAGCCGCCCGGCGGCGAAGCCGGCGCGGGTGACGGCGGCAATCCACTCGTCGCAGGAATAGTCGCGCACATGTGAGGGATCGCGCAGCAGTTCCATGGCCTGCAGGAAGGTGTCGGCGAGCGGTGTGCCGGGCGAGCACACATCCATGAACACCGCCACCCCGCCGCGCCGGGTCACCCGGCGGGCCTCGCAGAGGGCGGCATCGAAATCGCCCCAGTGGTGGGCGCTGTAGCGGCTTGCCACCATGTCGAAGGCGCCGTCGTCAAAAGGCAGGCGCTCGGCCGCGCCCCACTGGGTGCGGACGCCGGCATGGCCGCGCCGGGCGGCCTCGGCTTCCACCGCTTCCAGCATGGCCGGCGACAGGTCGCAGGCGACCACCTCGCCGCCGGCACGGGCCATGGCGAAGCTGGCGTGGCCGCCGCCGCAGCCCATATCGAGCGCGCGCGCGGGCCGGCGGGCCTGCGCAATGGCGGCCAGTGCTTCCAGATCGGCACCGCCGGCGTGGACGGCGCTGACGACATAGGCGCCGGCCTGCGGGCCGAACTGGCCTGCGACGCCAGCCTGCTGGGTGGTGAAGGCGGGATGAGGCGGGGCCTCCTGCGGGGCGGCAGAGGCGTGGGTCCGGGGGGCGGTCATGGTGTGCGGTCCTGCGACGGTTGCTGGCTGTTGAGCGCATTCTGGGACGGCATCGAAACTGGTAACAGGACCAAACTTATCCTGGTATATCTGGCTCCCTGTCTTGAGGTCGGAGAGAGAACGCCGCGATGGATCGGCTGATGGCCTCCCGCCGGGCGCTGGGTGCCTTCGTGCGCGCCCACCGGGCCCGGCTTTCCCCTGCCGCCGTCGGGCTGCCCGGCGGCGGACGGCGGCGCACGCCCGGCCTGCGGCGCGAGGAACTGGCCGAACTCTGCGGCATGAGCACCACATGGTGCACCTGGCTGGAGCAGGGCCGCGACATGGCGCTCGGTGCCATGGCCCTGTCGCGGCTGGCCGGCGCGCTGAAGCTGGATGCGGCCGAGCGCGCCTATCTCTTCGAGCTTGCCGGCAAGCGCGATCCGGTGGTGCGCGAGGCGGCCGAGGATCCGCTGCCGCCGGCGGTGGCCGCCGCCGTGGCGGCGATCTCGGTGCCGGCCTATGTGCTGGACCGCAAGGCCGAGGCCCGGGCCTGGAACCCGCCGGCCTCCCGGCTCTTTGCCGGCTGGCTTGACGGCGATAACGACCGCAACCTGCTGCGCTACATCTTCCTGTCGCCCGCCTCGCGCCGGCTGATCGCCGATCACGACCGCCGCGCGGCGCGGGTGCTGGCGGAGTTCCGCGCCGATCTCAGCCGTCACGTCGGCGATGCCGCCATGACGGCGCTGGTGGACGAACTGAATGCCGGCAGCCCGCTGTTCGCCCGGCTGTGGGCCGAGCAGGACGTGCTGACCCGCGAGGGCGGCGAGCGCACCTTCGATCACCCGCAGGACGGTTTCCTGCGGGCCGTGCAGGTGACGTGGACGCTCGCCGGCTGGCCGGATCTGAAGCTCTCGATGCTGGTGCCGGCGGCCGCACCGCTTACGGGATGAAATAGAACGGATTCGGCAGTTTCACGGTGTTGGCGGCGTGGCCGCCGAGCAGGTCCGAATACTGATCGCCGACCGAGAGCACGATCACATAGCCCTGTGCCTCGATGGCGGCGCGGGCGGGGGCCTTGTAGTCCACGGCCGAGGCGAAGGTCCGGCCGTCCGGCACCAGCGTCAGGCCCTGATAGTCGGTATAGCCGGCGGCCTTCAGGTTCGCTTCCGTCTTCTCACGCAGCGATTCCGGCCGGCCGGAGATGAAGAACACCGCCACGTCGCTGGCGCGGGCAAAATCGGCGATCTGGCGCACCGGCACGATGGGGCGGTCGTTGGCGCTTGCCTGCCATTCGCGCCAGACGCACGGATTGTTCTGGGCCGCGGGCAGATAGCAGGGACCGGACGTGAGCGAGGGCCCCTTGTCCGGCACGGTAACGATGTTGGAGAGCGCGGTCTCGTCGAGATCGAACACCACGGCGAGCCGGAGATCGCCGGGCTTGCGGGCGGCGACGGCGGCCTGCACGGTTTCCAGCCCCGTGCGGGCGGCGGCGGCAACGGCGCGGTCATAGGCCCCGCTCTGCACCCATTCGCTCACCGCCGCGCGCGCCTGCCCGAGGTTCGGCGGCTCATAGAGCAGGCCGGCATCGCCGGCGCCGGCGGCGGTCAGCAGGGCAAAGGGCAGAGAGAGACCGGCGGCGAGACCGGCGGCGGGGCCGGCAAGGCGGCGGAAAAGGCGCATCGGCGGAAGGCTCCGGGGAGACAGGGGGGCGGGCGGGTCAGCCGCCCGTCAGCGACATCGGCCGGCCGACAGCCGGCCGCGCATTGCGGGCAATGACGAAATCGTGGCCCTTCGGCTTGCGGGCGATGGCGGCAACGATGGCGGCGCGCACCGCCTCGTCGCCCTCGCTGTGGCGCAGCGGCGTGCGCAGGTCTGCCGCATCCTCCTGCCCGAGGCACATGTAGAGCGTGCCGGTGCAGGTGAGGCGGACGCGGTTGCACGCCTCGCAGAAATTGTGGGTCATCGGCGTGATGAAGCCGAGCCGGCCGCCCGTTTCCGCCACGCGCACATAGCGCGCCGGGCCGCCGGTGCGGTGGGCGATGTCCTCCAGCCGGTAACGGGCGGCGAGGCGGGCGCGGACCTGATCGAGCGGCAGGTAATGATCGGTGCGGTCGCCGTCCACCTCGCCCATCGGCATGGTCTCGATCAGCGTCAGGTCATGGCCCTCGCCGTGCGCCCACACCATCAGCGGCTCGATCTCGTCCTCGTTGAGGCCCTTCAGCGCCACGGCGTTGATTTTGACCTTCAGGCCGGCGGCGCGTGCCGCGGCGATGCCCTCCAGAACCTGCGCAAGGTCGCCGCGCCGGGTCAGGGCGCGGAAGCGGGCGGGATCGAGGCTGTCGAGCGACACGTTCACCCGCCGCACGCCGATGGCGGCAAGCCCGGCGGCATGGCGGGCAAGCTGCGAGCCGTTGGTGGTGAGCGTCAGTTCTTCCAGCGCACCGGATTCCAGATGGCGGCCAAGGGCGCGGAACAGCGTCATCACCCCGCGGCGCACCAGCGGCTCGCCGCCGGTAATGCGCAGCCGGCGCACGCCGAGGCCGATGAACAGCGTGCACAGCCGGTCCAGTTCCTCCAGCGTCAGCAGATCGCGCCGCGGCAGGAAGGTCGTCTCTTCGGTCATGCAATAAAGGCAGCGGAAATCGCAGCGGTCGGTGACGGAAACCCGCAGATACCGAATCGCCCGGCCGAACGGGTCGGTCATCGCGCCCGCTCCGGCGGGTTTCAGCATCGGCTGGTAGAGGGCGACCATACGGCGGCTTTCCTTGACGGCTTTCCCCGGCGACATTCCCGGGCGGCGTTTCCCGGCGGCTTCTCCGGCGGCGCCGGACGGGCGCCATCCGGGGTGGCGGCTGCGATGTTTCCGCCCGGAACTGGTTCTGCCGCATCAGCAGTGATATTGCCAGTCAGCGGCGCCGCGGCAAGGGGCAACCGGCCGGCCGTTTCGCATCTGCCCGGCCGCCGGCCCCGGCAGCAGGGAGCCCGGCAGAAGGGAACGGACATGAACGCCGACGAACTGTGGCCGACCGAAATCCGCCTCAGGGCCGACAAGCGCACCCTCGTGGTCGCCTTCGAGGGCGGCCACACGGTGTCGATCCCGGCGGAACTGCTGCGCGTGAAATCGCCCTCGGCGGAAGTGCAGGGCCATTCGCCGGCCGAGCGCAAGCTGGTGCCCGGCAAGGCGGCGATCACCATCACCGGCGTGCAGCCGGTCGGCAACTATGCCGTGCGGCTGACGTTCGACGACGGCCATTCCACCGGCATCTACACCTGGCACCTGCTCGCCGGCCTCGGCGACGATCCCGACCGCCAGTTGCTGGATTATGCGGCGGAACTGAAGGCGGCCGGCCTGTCGCGCCTTGCCTGAAGGCCGGGCCGGCGCAGGCCGGCACCAGAGCCGGGCATGAAAAGACCGGCATGACAAGACGGGCATGACAAGACGG
>NZ_DAISHT010000030.1:24913-26238 GCF_036822375.1 Pseudoxanthobacter sp.
GGCATGACAAGACGGGCATGACAAGACGGCTATGAAAAAGGCGGGGCCGAAGACCCCGCCTTGTTCTTTTTTCGCCCGGCTGACGGATGTCAGCTCAGGTTCAGTTCCTTGAAGAAGTCGTTGCCCTTGTCGTCGACGACGATGAAGGCCGGGAAGTCGACCACCTCGATGCGCCAGATGGCTTCCATGCCGAGCTCGGGATATTCGACGACTTCCACCTTCTTGATGCAATCCTGCGCGAGGCGCGCGGCCGGGCCGCCGATGGAGCCCAGATAGAAGCCGCCGTGCTTGTGGCAGGCATCGCGCACCGCAGCCGAGCGGTTGCCCTTGGCCAGCATCACCATGGAGCCACCGGCGGCCTGGAACTGGTCCACATAGGCATCCATGCGACCGGCGGTGGTGGGGCCGAACGAACCGGAGGCGTAACCCTCCGGCGTCTTGGCCGGGCCGGCATAATAGACCGGGTGGTTCTTGATGTACTCCGGCAGCGGCTCGCCGCGCTCCAGCCGCTCGCGCAGCTTGGCGTGGGCAAGGTCGCGGGCCACGATCACCGGGCCGGTCAGCGACAGGCGGGTGCGGATCGGGTGCTTGCTGAGTTCCGCCAGAATTTCCGGCATCGGACGGGTGAGGTCGATCTTCACCACATCGCCCGACAGGGCCGATTCCTCGATCTCCGGCATGTGGCGGGCCGGATTGGTCTCCAGCGCCTCAAGGAAGATGCCCTCGCGGGTAATCTTGGCCTTGGCCTGACGGTCGGCCGAGCACGAAACGCCGATGCCGATCGGCAGGCTGGCGCCATGGCGCGGCAGGCGGATGACGCGCACGTCGTGGCAGAAATACTTGCCGCCGAACTGGGCGCCGACGCCAAGCTGCTGCGTCATCTTGTGAACCTCGGCCTCCATGGCAAGGTCGCGGAAGGCGGTGCCGTCTTCCGAACCTTCGGTCGGCAGCTCGTCCAGATAGCGGGCGGAGGCCAGCTTCACCGTCTTCAGGTTCAGTTCCGCCGAGGTGCCGCCGATGACGATGGCAAGGTGATAGGGCGGGCAGGCGGCGGTGCCGAGGGTGAGGATCTTCTCTTTCAGGAACGGCAGCAGACGTTCCGGGTTGAGCAGCGAGGGCACGCCCTGAAACAGGTAGGTCTTGTTGGCGGAACCGCCGCCCTTGGCCATGAACAGGAACTTGTAATAGTCCTCGCCCTCGGCATAAAGCTCGATCTGCGCAGGCAGGTTGTTGCGCGTGTTCTTCTCCTGATACATGGAGAGCGGCGCAAGCTGGCTGTAGCGCAGGTTCTTCTTGGCATAGGCATCGCGGATGCCTTCGGCGAG
>NZ_DAISHT010000031.1:0-25853 GCF_036822375.1 Pseudoxanthobacter sp.
TCAGCAAGAACGAGCTGACCGCGGCGGTGGCCGAGAAGGCGGGCCTGACCAAGGCCGACGCCACGAAGGCCGTCGATGCTGCGTTCGACGCCATCGTCGAAGCTCTGGTGAAGGGCGACGAAGTTCGCATTGTCGGCTTCGGCAGCTTCGCCGTGAGCGAGCGGGCCGCCTCGACCGGCCGTGACCCGCGCACCGGGGCCGCCATCGAGATTCCGGCCGCCCGCATTCCGAAGTTCAAGGCTGGCAAGCCGCTGAAGGACGCCGTCAACGGCGTGGCCGAAGAAGCGGCCTGAGGCCGGCCCGGTCGCCGGCCGCACGGCCCGGCGGCTGCCCGAGACCCGCAGACAGGGAAGCGGACAGGGCGCCCGCGCCCTGCCTGCCCGGGCAGCAGCTGCCCCGCCGGCTGCAGCGACACGACCAGTGAAGAAGCCCCGGTGCCAGCGGCCCCGGGGCTTTGTTTTTTGCGGCCCGTTGCGCTCCCCGGGATCGTCGGCCAGGCGCGGAACGCCTCAGGCCGGCGGGGCGGAGAACAGTGCCGGCAGCGGCGCCCAGCGCGCCGCGGGGTGGGCGGAGATGACCGCCACGGCGGTTTCGATGAAGCCCCACACACCGTCGTCGTGGGCGAGGTGGTGGGTCAGAAGGCCGACCGGCACCGGGGTGTCGCGCCGGGCGTCGATTTCCTCGGCGGCAATCGCCAGCGCCTTGGCATCGCCGATGTAGCCGCGGCCCGCCCGCCAGGCGATGGGGTCGAGGTGGCAGTCGACACGGCCGGGCTCAGCCACGCGCGAGGCGAAGGTGGAGAGCCCGTGCAGCCCGATTTCCCCGCGCCGGGCGGCGACATCGGGCGCAATGCGGTTCCACGGCGGCGTCAGCACCGGCAGGAACTGCGGCCCGAACAGCGCTTCGAGGCGGATGCGGCCGCCGTCGAGTTCCTGAAGCACGACATCGGCCGGGCGGGCATCGCCCACCTCGGCCGCGCGCGCGCCGGCGGGCTGGTGGTTGGTGTGGCTCCAGCCATGTTGCAGCACATGGACATCGTTGCTCTCAGCAAGACGCTCGGCGAGCGCCCGCGTGGCGCCGGCCGGAATGACCGCCAGCGCCAGCGGCGCGGCAAAGGCGCGGGCGATGCCGAGCAGGCGTTCGAGCGCCAGCGTCGGCTCGGTCGCGTCATCGTCGCGCCACCAGAAATCGACGGTCCGGCCTTCTTCGCCGGCGGCGTCGAGCAGCTGTTGCAGGCCGTCGCGCAGGGTGGACCGGTCGCAAGGGGTGGGTGTCGTCATCCGCGCTTCCTCCGCGCCCGTTCGATCAGCAGGGCGGCACTTGTGGCCGCCCCGTCGGTGTTGACAGGGGTGGCGACGGCCGGGGCTGCAAGCGCCGCATCGGCGGCGGCGGCGAGGCGGGCGGCATCGACCCCGGCTTCGGCCAGCACCACCGCGCGGCCGCGCGCGGCGAGCAGGTCGGCGCGCTGGGCCTGTTCGGTCTCGCGGCCCTCGGCAAAGGGCACCAGAACGGCCCGGGTGCCGGCGGCCAGCACGTCGAGCACGGTGTTGTAGCCCGCCTGACTGACCGACAGCCGCGCCCGCGCCAGCAGGCGGGCGAAATCCGGCCGCGCCGTTTCCACCGTCACGCCCGGCGGTGCCGCCGCCTGCAGGGCCGCCAGCCGGTCGGCGCCGTGCTGATGGCCGACGAGCACGCGCCACGGCGCATCGCCCGCCCGGCGCGACAGCGGGCGGGCCGCCAGCGCCGCTGCGATCAGCCGCTGACCCACCGGCCCGCCACCGCAGGAAACGATCACCTCGTCGCAGCCGTCGCGGCCCGGCGGCTCCAGCGGCGAGGGAGTGTGCACGAAGCCGGTATAGGCGATGAGATCGGCGATGTCGGCAGCAAAGCCGAAGCTGTCTTCAAGGCGCACGAAGGCGGGGTCGGCATGCACCAGCACGCAGTCGAAATCGGCGCGGGCGAGCAGGGCCATCGCCTGTTCCTTGGCCGGATCGTCCTTGCGCACCAGAATGTCGCGCACCGAGGCGGCGACCACCGCCGCCGGGGTCTGCGCGCGCACGGCAGCCACCAGCGGCTTCAGCTCGAAGGCGAACGGCTTGCGGCCGAACGGCCAGGTTTCCGTCACGAGAATGTCGGGGGCCAGCGCGGCGGCGAGGCCCAGAAGCCGGGCCCGGCGCTCGGCCTGCCAGGCGGCATCGACCGGCGCGCCGGTGGCCGTGACGAGGCGGGTGAAGCCGGTGTCGGCCGCGCGGGCGGCCGGCAGGGCCACCACCTCCAGCCCGCCGGTGTCCAGTGTCGGCGGCAGGGTGTTGCCGGTCGCCAGCACCACGCGCACGCCCTGCTGCGCCAGCGCCCGGCCGATGGCCACCGCCCGCACGGCATGGCCGGTGCCGAGCAGGTGCTGCACGTGGATCAGGGCCTTCAGGGCAGGGCTCATGGCCTTATCCGGGGTTGGTGGCCGTCGGGGGATGGGGCCGCCGGGTCTGCGGCGTTCCGGCGCCGGCGGCTGGCCGCGGCGCGGGCGAGCAGGGTGGCGAGCTGGCGCTGGCCGGCCCCGAAATCGTGGTGTGCCGCCACATGGCGCCGGGCAGCGCGGCCCATGGCGCGGCGGCGGGCCGGGTCGGCGAGAAGCGCGCCGAGCGCGGCGGCGAACCCGTCCGCATCGCCTTCCGGCGCAAGCAGGGCGGTCTCGCCTTCCGCAACGATGGCTTCGACGCCGTCGCGGCGCCCGGCAACGACCGGCAGGCCGGCGGCCTCGGCCTCCAGCAGTGCCATGCCGTAAGCCTCGTTGATGGCCGGCCACACCAGCAGATCGGCCGCGGCGCAGAGCGCCGGCAGGTCCGCGCTGGCGACGGCGCCGGTGAAACGGGTGCGGGCGGGATCGAACAGCGCGGCAACGCTGCCGCGCTCCGGACCGTCGCCGGCAATGGTGAGCTGCCAGTCCGCCGCAGCGCAAAGGCGGGCGAGGGCCGCCGCCAGCACGCGGTAGGAGGCGAGTTTGTCGCCCGGCCGCATCATGCCCACGGCCAGCAGCCGCACCGGCCCGGCATCGCGTTGCGGCACCGGGTGCGCCATGAACGGGGCGGCATCGAGAAAGGGGCGAAAGCGCATCAGCCGTTCCGGCGGCACGAGCGGGGCAAGCCCGGCTTCGTCGCCGGCATGGACGGGGGCCAGCATGTCGGCGGCCAGCAGGGCGCGGTCGGCGCTGGCAAAGCGCGCCGCCCACGGGCCGGCAGCCCGCCGGACGGCCCGGCTCGGCTCGATGATGGCATAGGGAACGGCCAGCCGCGCGGCCACCGCCGGGCCGACCAGATCCGGCGCCTTGTGATAGGTGTGATAGGTGAGGAAGGCATCGAGGCCGCCGGCGGCGGCGATGCGCTCCGCCTCGCGCCGGCCTTCGGCCTCAAGGGCGGCATCCGTTGCCGCATCGGGCGCGGGGCGCCAGCTGACGAGCCGTGTCGGCTGGCTGACCTCGTGCCCCAGCGCGGCAAGGGCGCGGGCGATCAGCCGCGCCATCGTCAGGTCGCCGGAGGCGACGGGGCTGTCGAGCGGCTTCAGGGGGGTGTGCAGGGCGATGCGCATGGCCGCCCTCAGAGCGTCCCGGCGCTGCCGCGCATCAGCGCCGCCATGCGATCGAGGCCGGGTTCTGTGGAAAAGCGCGCCCGCACCGACTGCGCCGCCGCCGTGCCGATCCGCGCCCGCAGGGCCGGGTCGGTGATGAGCCGCGTCAGTGCGGCGGCCACCAGATCGGGCCGGCGCTCGGGCGTCAGCAGGCCGGTTTCGCCGTCGTCGATCACCTCCGGCACCGCCGAAACCGCGCTGGAAACGCAGGCGAGCCCCTGCGACTGCGCCTCCATCAGCACGTTCGGCAGGCCGTCGCGGTCGCCGTTGCGGGTGATGCGGCAGGGCAGCACGAAGATATCGGCCCGCCGGCAGGCTTCGATCACGTCGGCCTGCGGCCGCGCCCCGTGCCATACGATGCGGCCGGCAATGCCCAGCCGTTCCGCCTGCGCCTTCAGCCGGTCCGTCAGGCTGCCGCCGCCGATGTGTTCGAAGCGCCAGTCGAGCCCGGCCGGCAGCCGGGCAAGGGCGCGCAGGGCATCGTCGAGCCCCTTTTTTTCCACCGCGCGGCAGACGCTGAGAATGGTGACGGGGCCGCTGTTGCGCACGGCCCGCTCGGGCGGCGCCGGCAGGCGGGTGAAGTCGAGGCCGTGATAGATGAGGTGGATGCGGCCCGGATCGTCGGTGAGCGAGCGCAGATAATCGGCGTTCGCGCGGGTGCAGGTGGCGCCCCAGCGGGCATCGGCGATCTTGTCGGCAAGCTCCCACGCCGGCGAGGTCCAGATATCCTTGGCGTGGGCCGAAAACGACCACGGCAGCCCGCGCAGCATGGCGGCATAGCGGGTGACGGAAGCCGGCGTGTGCAGGAAGTGGACGTGCAGGTGTTCCACGTCCGCCGGCAGCTCGCGGGCCAGAACGGCCGCCTGACCGAAGCGCCGCCAGCGGCTGGCGGAGCGGTCGCGCGCAAGGTCGCGCGCGAAGGCGGCCTGCGTGGCGGCATAGGCCGGCTGGCTTTCGGCAAAGGCCCGGCCGGCGGCCACGCGCGGCGGATCATCGCGCAGATATTCCGGCAGGTAGAGAACGTCGGCCTCGATCTCGCGGTGGATCGGGTGCACGGCGCCGTCGGTCGGCCGGCGCAGCGACACGATCAGGAGCTTCAGGCCCCGGCGCTCCAGCCCGCGGATCTCCTGGGCGACGAAGGTTTCCGAAAGGCGGGGATAGCCTTTCACGACGATGGCGATGCGGCCCATGGGGTTCTCGGGACGGAACGGAAGCGGGAGGTGCGGGCGGCCTCAGCGGCCGGCGGCGGCGAGGCGGGCCTGCTGCGGGCGGGCGATGAGGCGGCCGACCTCGCGGCCGATCACATCCAGTCCGTCGAGAAGGTGCGGCACGCCGGCGTGCGATGGCGGCGCGCGGACCGGAAGGGCGGCCAGCGCATCGGCCATGGCCCCGACATCGGGGTAGTGATCGATGGGCAGCACCTGCACCAGCCCGGCTTCGGCCGCCAGCGAGGCCCGGATCGCCTGTTCGCGCCGCGGCACCACCCGCGGCACCAGCAGGGTGGGCTTGTCGAAGGACAGAATCTCGCAGAACACGTTGTAGCCGCCCATGCCGACGATGGCGGTTGCCTGCGCCATGATCGACTCGATCTGCGGCGTGAAGCTGATGACGTGCAGATCGCGCACGCGCGCGGCCCGTTCCACGAACTGCGCCTGCCGCTCCTGCTCCATGAACGGGCCGAGCACGATGATGGCGGGAAACAGCGGCCGCACATGGGCCTCGTAGGTGCGGATGACCCAGTCCACCAGTTCCGCGCCGTCGCCGCCGCCGCCGGGGCTGACCAGCAGGTAAGGCTCGCTGCCGAACGGCGAGCGGAACGGCGCGGCCAGCGCCGCGGCCGGCAGATCGCGGCGCAGGTAGCCGGTGAACAGCGCCTTCTGCCGCGAGGCCTCCGAAACGCCGGCCCCGATCAGCGGATCGTGGATGCTCTTCAGGCCATAGACCCAGATATCGTCATAGAGGCTGTCGACCACGCTGGCCGCGCCCTTGCGGGCCCATTCCAGCGCGAGGGCCTCCGGATCGTCCATCACGTCGCGCAGGCCCAGCACCAGCCGCGTGCCGGCGCGCGAAAGCTGCTCCAGCGTGTGGCGCACCTCGCCGCGCAGGCCGAGCGGCTCCTTGTCCACCAGAAAGATGTCGGGCCGGAACACGCTCGCGGTGTGCTCGATGATGGAAGAGCGGATCGCCAGCGTCTCCTCGATGTCGAGATGCAGGCTGAGGGAGGTATAGTCGCCGTTGCGCAGCTTGATCACGCCGGGGATGCGCACGAAATCGACCCGGGTGCGAAAATCGAAGCTGCCGATGATCGGCGAGCCGGACAGAATCAGCACCGAAAGCTCGGAGAATTCGCCGACCAGCGAATGAGCGATCGCCCGGCAGCGGCGCAGGTGGCCGAGGCCGAAGGAATCGTGGCTGTAGATCAGAATTCTGGGCGTCGAGGCTCGCATCCGGCTCGCTGCGCTCCGCGGTTGGGTTGGCGGCGGGCGGGGCAGCGGCCCCTGGCAGAGCCGGTCCGTCCGGGCGTGGGTCCGCCCGTCCCGTTGCCGGGCGCTGCCGCCGCGGGCGGTCGTGCGGGCGGAGCGCCATAAAAAAAATAAACCGGCGAACCGGCCCGGCCGCTCCGGCAGGCACCCGCGGACCGGCTGCCCTGCGGCTGCATCGCCCCCCGTCCGCGCCCCCTTGCGGCTGTGGCAGTACCCTATCCGCCCTTTCCCTAATGGTAAAGGTGCGGAGCCCCCGCCCGCCATCCGGCGCGAAAATGGGTGCCCGGCTGTTGCCAGATCAGCGCACCGCCCCGCCCGCCGCGGGCGGCCCATTCCCTCCGTCTGCAAAGCGCTTTAGTCTGCCGGGCGGGAAACGCCGGGCGATCGCGCCCTGCCATACAGGGCGCAGGCATGAAGAAGACGCTGTTTGGCTTCATTTGGCGTTACAGCAAGCGGCAGCAGATTTTCATCGTTCTGATAACGGTGTTGTCCTTCCCGCTGGTCTACGCCTCGCTGGAACTGCCCAAGCTCATCGTCAACGATGCGTTGCAGAGCAGCAAGTTCCCGCGCGAGGTGTGGGGTTACGAGCTGGGCCAGATTCACTATCTGGTGCTGCTGTGCTGCGGCTTCCTCGGCCTCGTGGTGCTGAACAACGGCGTCAAGCTGGTGCTCAACATCTACAAGGGACTGGTCGGCGAGCGCATGCTGCGGCGGCTGCGCGCGCAGCTGTTCTTCCAGATCGTGCGCTTCAGGCCGACGCATTTCCGCAAGGTTTCCAGCGGCGAACTCATCCCGATGCTGACGGCGGAGGTGGAGGACCTCGGCGGCTTCATCGGCGATTCCATTGCCGTGCCGGCTTTTCAGGGCGGCACGCTGCTGGTCTACATCATCTTCATCTTCATGCAGGATCCGCTGCTGGGGCTGGCCTCCGTCGCGCTCTATCCGGTGCAGGGCTTCGTCATCCCGCGTATGCAGCGCAAGGTCATCCGCCTGTCGCGCGAGCGCATCAAGAACATCCGCCGGCTGTCCGACCGCATCGGCGAGAGCGTGGCCGGCACGGTCGATATGCATGCCAACGCCACAAGCGCATGGCATATCGCTAATATTTCTGACCGGCTTTATGAGAATTTCGTTATCCGCTTTGAAATTTACAAGCGGAAATATCTCATCAAGTTCGTCAATAACTTTCTCAATCAGCTGCCGCCGTTCTTTTTCTATCTGATCGGCGGCATTCTCGTCATCAACGGCGAGATGTCGTTCGGCGCGCTGGTTGCCGTGCTGGCGGCCTACAAAGACCTTGCGGCGCCGTGGCTTGAGCTTCTGAACTATTATCAGGACATGGCCAACGTCTCGGTCAAATACCAGACGATCGTGGAGAATTTCGACCCGCCGGAGATCTACAGCGAGCAGCGGCTGGAGCGCGATGCCGACGAGAGCCGGGATGTGCTGACCGGCCCGGTGGAGATCGTCAATGCCACCGGGGGCGCCAATCCCTCCAACCCGGAGGTGCGCGACGTGTCGCTGAGGGTGCCGGAGGGCGCCCATGTGGCGGTGATCGGCGACGATGCCTCCGGCCGGCTGGAACTGCTGCAGATGGTGGTCGGCCTGATGATGCCGGCGGCCGGGCGGGTGGAGATCGGCGGCCGCGACCTGTCGCAGGTGCCCGAGGCGGTGCTCGGCCGTTCCATCGCCTATTCCCCGGCGAGCCCCTACATCTTCAACACCTCCATTCACGCCAACGTCTCCTACGGTCTGCGCCACCGGCCGCTCGGCCCGGCGGAACTGCCGGCCGACGAGGTGGCCCGCCGTCTGGCCGAGGCGAAGGCGACCGCTTCCACGCTCGACGAGTTCAATGCGCCGTGGGACGACTACGACCGCGCCGGGCTGGCCGACAGCGAGGCGCTGGAAGCGGAGATGATCACGCTTCTGGAAAATCTGGGGCTGCGCGAGGATCTCTACCGCGTCGGCCTGCAGGCGCGCATCGCGACCGCCCATGCCGGGGCGTTCGTGGAGAGCATCCTGTCGGCGCGGCAGGTCATCCGCGACCGCATCGACGGCGACCGGGTGCTGCGCGATCTCGTCGAACTGTGGTCGCCGGTGCGCTTCAACGACAGCGCGACGCTGGCGGAGAACGTGCTGTTCGCGCTGCCGGACGATCCCGCGACGCCGGTCGGCGCCATCCCCCACGACCCGGATGTGGCGGCCTTTCTGGAGCGGGCCGATCTGGCCGAAGACCTGACGCGCTACGGCCTTTCGGTTGCCGCCACCATGGTGGAACTGTTCTCCACCATGCGCGACGACGATGCCTTCGTCGGGGCCTATTCGATCCTGTCGGCCGACGAGCTGCCGGCCTTCGAGGCGCGGCTGAAGAAGGTGAAGGGCGAGGACCTGCGCGCGCTGACCGCCCTCGACCGCAACGATCTCATCGGCCTTGCCTTCCGCGTGGTGCCGGCGCGGCACCGCATTGCCGACCTGCCGTCGGGGCTGGTGACGCGCATCGTGGCCGCCCGCGAGCTGTTCCGCGAGGAGGTGCTGCCGCACACCGGCGGCCGCTATGTGCCGTTCGATCCGGCGGTCTACATCGCCTCGCTGTCGATTGAGGATAATCTGCTGTTCGGCAAGGTGCGCCTCGACCGTCAGGGTGCCCGCGAGAAGGTGGCGACCTTCGTGCGCGATACCGTGGCCGATATCGGCCTGCGCGGGCCGGTCATGCGGGCGGGGCTGGAATTCGAGGTCGGCGTTGCCGGCTCGCGGCTCACCGCCAGCCAGCGCCGCCGGCTGGGAATCGCCCGGGCGCTCATCAAGGCCGTGCCGCTGGTGGTGCTCGATTCGGTGGCCGACGACCCGCAGGCCATCGAGTTCGTGCGCCGGCGCTGTTCCGGACGCACGCTGATTCTGGGCGTGGAGCCCGGTTCCGTGCCGCCGGGGCTGGATCTTTATGTGCGCATGAGCGAGGGCCGCTTGGTCGACAGCGGCTCTTACGCTACGCTTATCGGCGAGGAGGCGGCCGTCACCGCCGGGCCGGCCGCGATGGCGGCGGATGAGGATACCGCGGTCCGGTCGCTGGCGGAGCCCGCCCGCAGCAGGGAGGCCGACGCGTGAGTCTGCAAGTCGAAGTCGAGGCCCTGCGGCGCGTACCGCTGTTTCGCGGCGTCGATCCTTCAAGGCTGCGCCTTCTCGCCTTCATATCGGAGCGCATCAGCTTTCAGGACGGCGAATATCTCTGCCGGCAGGGGGAGCGCGGCAACACCGCCTATATTCTGCTGTCGGGCGCCGCCGACGTGGTGCTGGAAAGCGCCGGGGGGGCGCGCCGTCTGGCGCACCTGCACTCAAACGACATCGTCGGCGAGATTTCCATCCTCATCGACGTGCCGCGCACGGCCTCGGTCATCGCCGCCGGAGAGGTCACCGCACTGGCGATCTCGAAGGACAATTTTCTCAAGATGCTCACCCGTTTCCCGGAAATGAGTCTTGAGGTGATGCGCGTTCTGGCCCATCGTCTGGAGCGCACGACGCGCGATCTGGCGCAGGCAGGCGGGCAGGCGCAGCGGTGAATCGCAGACTGACAGCGGCGACGACCCCGGCGGCGGGGCGCAGGCATCCGCGCCACGGCGAGCGTATTTCGCTGCGGCTGTGGGGCGTGCGCGGATCGCTGCCGACACCGGGGCCGGCCACGGTGCGCTATGGCGGCGACACCATCTGTTTCGAGCTGATCGTCGGCGGCAACCGCGTGGTGGTCGACTGCGGCTCCGGCGGGCGGGCGCTGGGGCGGGCGCTGATGGCCGAAGGGCCGCTCGATTTCGACATCCTGTTCACGCACTCCCATCTCGACCATGTCTGCGGCCTGCCGTTCTTCAAGCCGGCCTACCATGGCGGCAGTCATGTGCGGCTGTGGGCCGGGCACCTGAAGGATGCCAATGCCCACCGCGAGGCGATCGAGCGGCTGATGTCGCCGCCGCTTTTCCCGGTCAAGCCCACGGCGCTGACCGGCTGCCGCTTCCGCCAGTTCCATGCCGGCGAGACCATCGTGCTGCCGTGCGGACTGGCGGTGGATACCATCGCGCTCAACCATCCGGGCGGGTCTACGGGCTATCGCTTTTCCCACGACGGGGCGGTGGTGTGCGTCATCACCGACCATGAGCACGGGGTGCCGGAGATCGACGCCGCGGTGACCGATTTCGTGCGCGGCGCGGACGTGATGCTCTACGACGCCGCCTATACCGACGCCGATTACGGCCATTACCGGGGCTGGGGGCACTCCACGTGGGAGGAGGGCATCAGCCTTGCCACCCGCGCCGGGGTGCGGCTGCCGGTGATGATCCACCACGACATCTACCGCACCGACGAGGCGCTTGACGAAATTCAGGCCGCCGCGCAGCGGCTGATGCCGGGCGTGGTGGCGGGCTTTGACGGAATGCTGATTAAAATCTGAGCAATGTGCGCCGCCGGGGGAGTTTCCGGGGCCGTGGCGGCTGCGGCCGGGCTCCGGAAAGGTGCGGTCTGTTGTCTCAGGCGGCGGCCGTCATGGCGGCGAGGCCGCGGGCCAGATCGGCCATCAGGTCGTCCGGGTCCTCAAGGCCGATGTGCAGGCGGAACAGCGTGCCGGGGGCCTGCCAGCGCACCGCGGTGCGGATCGGCGCGGGGTTGACGCGGATGGCGAGGCTCTCGTAGCCGCCCCACGAATAGCCCATGCCGAACAGCGTCAGCGCATCCAGAAAAGCCGCGGTCTGCCGGTCGCTGATCGGCCCCGTCTCGAAGGCGAACAGGCCGCAGGCGCCGGAGAAATCGCGCTTCCACAGGGCGTGGCCGGGGTCGCTTTCAAGGCCCGGATGGCGCACGCGCGTCACCTCCGGCCGGCTCTCCAGCCAGCGGGCCACCTTCAGGCCGCTGGCCTGATGCTGCTTCAGCCGCACGGCCATGGTCTTGAGGCCGCGGTAGGCGAGATAGACATCGTCCGGCCCCACCGTCAGCCCCAGCTCGCGGCAGGTTTCCTGCAGCGGTCCCCACGCGCGCGGCGAGGCGGCCACGGTGCCGATCATCACGTCGGAATGGCCGGAAATGTACTTGGTCGCGGCCTGAATGGAGAAATCCACGCCGTGTTCCAGCGGGCGGAAGAACAGCGGCGTCGCCCAGGTGTTGTCCATCAGCGTGTAGGCGCCGGCGCGGGCGGCGACGGCGACGATCGCCGGCACGTCCTGCATCTCGAAGGTGCCGCTGCCGGGCGCCTCCAGAAAGACCGCGCGGGTCTGCGGCCGCATCAGCGCTTCGAGGCCGGCGCCCAGCGCCGGATCATAATAGGTCGTCGCGATGCCCATCCGCGTCAGGAAACTGTCGCAGAATTTGCGGGTCGGGCCATAAACGTTGTCGACCATCAGCAGATGGTCGCCGGGACGCAGCACGCTGAGCAGGGCCGCGGTGATGGCGCTGACGCCCGAGGGCATCAGCCGGGTTCCGGCCGCCCCTTCCAGTTCGCTGATCGCATCGCTCAGCGCCTCGTTGGTGGGGGTGGCATGGCGGCCGTAGACATAGCGCTGGCTGTCGGTGAGGTGGGCCTGCGCGCTGGCGAACAGCACCGTGGACGCATGAACCACCGGCGGATTGACGAAGCCGTGGAAGCGGTGGCCGTCGTAGCCGCCGTGCACCAGCCGCGTCTCGGGCTTGAGGTCGTTCGGCAGCGTGTGGCCGGGGCGTTCGGGCCGGTTCGTGTCGGGCCGGTTCGTGTCGGACATGGCGGCTGATCCTGGGATGGGCGGTCGGGTGGCCGGCGGCGCCGGCCGCCGGCCTTTCCGGTTGGCAGTAGCCTATCGCGGCGTGCCCGTCGATCCGGTGCGGACCGGGGCTGCGAAGGGCCGTTGTGTGGAATGTGGGCCGCGTGCCTACGAACGAGGCTTGACCACAATAGGGCAAATGGCCTGAACTGCCATCAGGAGGGTGCCCGCGTGCGGGCGTTCGGACGGGCTGGTCGGGGGGCTGGCTGTTTTGTCGCGCGATCCGGTCCTGGCGGTTCAGCCGGCCACGGAGGCGCGGGGGAACGGCGGCGTGCCGATCCGCGGGGCAGCGAGCGACGCCCCGGCCTTTCGTCCCTGATGCCTTGCGACAGCGGTGTCTGCCGCGCGCGCCGTGCCTTCACGTCTCGGCCGATGCCTTGTCCGCGTTTGCGGGCGGCTGCGGTCCGTCTGTGTGATCGACAACTGGGACCTGAGTCCAACCATGAAAAAGAAACTCCTTTCTGTGATGCTCGGCGCTTCGCTGGCGGCCTCGTCGTTTGCGGCGGCCGTCAGCGGTGCCAGCGCCGGCACCCTTGAGGACGTCAAGGCCCGCGGTTATCTGAATTGCGGCGCCAACACCGGCCTCATCGGCTTCGGCGCCCCCAACGACAAGGGCGAGTGGACCGGCCTCGACGTCGACTTCTGCCGCGCCGTGGCGTCGGCCGTGTTCGGCGATGCCACGAAGGTGAAGTTCGTTCCGCTCAACGCCAAGGAGCGCTTCACCGCGCTGCAGACCGGCACCATCGACGTGCTGTCGCGCAACACCACCTGGACGCTCTCGCGCGACAGCCAGATGGGCCTGATGTTTGCCGGCGTGACCTATTACGACGGTCAGGGCTTCATCGTGCGCAAGTCGCTCGGCATCTCGTCGGTGCTGGAGCTGTCGGGTGCCTCGATCTGCGTGCAGACCGGCACCACCACCGAGCTGAACCTCGCCGACTATTTCCGCACCCACAACATGCAGTTCAACCCGGTGGTGTTCGAGAGCGCCGACGAGGCGGTGCGCGCCTATGACAGCGGCCGCTGCGACGCCTTCACCACCGACCAGTCGGGCCTCTATGCCGAGCGCCTGAAGTTCGCCAACCCGGACGAGCATGTCGTTCTGCCGGAAGTGATCTCCAAGGAGCCGCTCGGCCCGGTCGTGCGCCAGGGCGACGACAAGTGGTTCACGCTGGTGAAGTGGACGCTCTATGCGATGATCAACGCCGAGGAAGCCGGCGTGACCTCCAAGAACGTCGATGAGATCAAGACCAGCACCCAGAACCCGGACATCAAGCGCCTGCTCGGCACCGACGGTGCCTTCGGCGAGGGCCTCGGCGTGGCCAACGACTGGGCCTACAACATCGTCAAGCAGGTCGGCAATTATGGCGAGGTGTTCGACCGCAACGTCGGCGCCGGCTCGCGTCTGGGGATCGCCCGCGGTCTCAATGCGCTGTGGACCGAAAAGGGCCTGATGTACGGTATGCCGATCCGTTGATCGGACGAGGCTTGATGCGGCGGGGGCAAGGGGTTGTCCCCGCCGCTTTTCTTTTTGGGCATCGGCGACAGCAGCGGGGCGCTTCGGCATGGCGAACGACAAGGGGGCGGCGGCACCGGCCGGCCGGCCGCAAGGGGACGCGGTTCCCCTCTACAACGATCCGAGAGTGCGGGGCATCTTCTTTCAGGCCGTTCTGGTCGCGCTGGTGGTGCTGGTCGGCTATATCGCCATCTCCAACGCGGTGGCGAACCTGCGGGCGCAGAACATCGCCTCCGGCTTCGGTTTCTGGGACAGGACGGCCGGGTTTGCGATCTCTCAGACGCTGATCGACTATACGCCGGCCTCCACCTATGGCCGCGCCTTCATCGTGGGCCTGCTCAACACGCTGCTGGTGGGGGCCATCGGCATCGTCTTCACCACCATTCTCGGCTTTCTGGTCGGCATCGCGCGGCTTTCGCCCAACTGGCTGCTGCAGAAGATCGCGGCCGGCTATGTCAACATCCTGCGCAACATTCCGCTGCTGCTGCAGCTGCTGTTCTGGTATTTTGCGGTTCTGAAAAGCCTGCCGCCGCCGCGCCAGAGCCTCGATTTCGGCGCCGGCTTCTTCCTCAACATCCGCGGCCTGTTCATTCCGCGCCCGGTGTTCGGCGAGGGCAGCGGCCTGTTCGATGCCGCCGTCATCGTGGCGATCGTGGCCATCGTGGCGCTGCGCACCTGGGCGCACCGGCGGCAGGATGCCACCGGCCGGCAGTTCCCCGTGCTGTGGGTGTCGCTGGCGCTGCTGATCGGCCTGCCGCTGCTGGCGCTGGCGGCAACCGGTTTCCCGGTCACCTTCGACATTCCGAAGCTGCAGGGCTTCAACTTCACCGGCGGCATCACGCTCATTCCGGAGCTCGTGGCGCTGGTGCTGGGTCTCGTGCTGTTCACCTCTGCCTTCGTGGCCGAGATCGTGCGCGCCGGCATCATGGCGGTCAGCAAGGGCCAGAGCGAGGCCGCCGGCGCACTGGGGCTGCATTCCGGGCAGACGCTGCGTCTGGTGGTCATTCCGCAGGCGATGCGCGTGATCGTGCCGCCGCTGACCAGCCAGTACCTGAACCTCGTCAAGAACTCCACGCTGGCGGTGGCCATCGGTTATCCGGATCTGGTGTCGGTGTTTGCCGGCACGGTGCTGAACCAGACCGGACAGGCCGTTGAGGTGATCACCATCACCATGCTGGTCTATCTGGCGATCAGCCTGCTGACGTCGGCTTTCATGAACTGGTTCAATGCGCGCATCGCGCTGGTCGAGCGCTGAGGGGAGGGCCGGCAATGAGCATCGCCTATGTGCGCACCAAACCTGCCGAAGTGCTGCCGCCGCCGTCGTCGTCGGTCGGGCCGATCCACTGGCTGCGGACGAACCTGTTCTCCGGCATCGGCAACACCATCCTGACGCTGCTGGCGATCTGGCTGCTGTGGAAGGCCGTTCCGCCCTTTCTGGAATTCGCCGTCTTCAACGCCGTCTGGGAGGGCAACGACCGCACGGCCTGTCTGGGGCCGGCAGCGGGGGCCTGCTGGCCGTTCGTGGAAGCGAAGATCGCGCAGTTCATCTACGGCGTTTATCCGGAGGCCGAGCGCTGGCGCGTCAATCTCGTCTATTTCCTGCTGGCGGCCGGCCTCATTCCGCTCGCCATCCCCGGCGTGCCGCGCAAGGGGCTGAACGCGCTGTTCGTGTTCGTGGCCTTCCCGGTGATCGCCTTCATCCTGCTCGTCGGCGGCGTGTTCGGCCTGCCGGTGGTGGAAACGGCAATGTGGGGCGGCCTGCTGGTGACGCTGGTCGTCTCCTATGTGGGCATCGTGGTGTCGCTGCCGTTCGGCGTGCTGCTCGCCCTCGGGCGGCGCTCCGACCTGCCGCTGGTGAAGCTGTGCTCGGTCTGCTTCATCGAGTTCTGGCGCGGCGTGCCGCTCATCACCGTGCTGTTCATGGCCTCGGTGATGCTGCCGCTGTTCATGCCGAACGGGGTGACGGTGGACAAGCTGCTGCGCGCGCTGATCGGCGTGGCGCTGTTTTCCTCCGCCTACATGGCAGAGGTGGTGCGCGGCGGCCTGCAGGCGGTGCCGAAGGGGCAGTATGAGGGCGGCATGGCCGTCGGCCTCGGCTACTGGGCGATGATGCGCCTCATCATTCTGCCGCAGGCGCTGAAGCTGGTCATTCCCGGCATCGTGAACACCTTCATCGGCCTGTTCATGGATACCTCGCTGGTGATGATCATCGGCATCTTCGATCTGCTCGGCATCATCCAGCGCAACTTCACCGATGCCAACTGGGCTTCTCCGGTGACCAGCAGTACGGGCTATCTGTTCGCGGCGCTTGTCTACTGGGTGTTCTGCTTCGGCATGTCGCGTTACTCGAACTTCATGGAGCGGCGGCTCGACGTCGGCCGCCATCGCTGACCGGCGGCCGGGCGGCGCAGCGGCGGCCGCCCGGCCTTCCGGTTCCGGGCAAAGATCAAACCACAAGGGTCTCGACAATGAGCCAGATGGCAGCGACGTCCGCCGGCAGCAGGACCGGCACGCCGGCGAAGGCCGGCTCCGAAATCGCCGTGGAACTCAAGGGCGTCAACAAGTGGTACGGCCAGTTTCATGTTCTGAAGGAAATCGATCTCACCGTGAAGCGCGGCGAGCGCATCGTCATCTGCGGGCCGTCAGGCTCGGGCAAGTCGACGATGATCCGCTGCATCAACCGGCTGGAAGAGCATCAGGCCGGCACCATCACCGTGGACGGCATTCAGCTGACCAACGACCTGAAGCGCATCGACGAGGTGCGCCGCGAGGTCGGCATGGTGTTCCAGCACTTCAATCTGTTTCCGCACCTGACGATTCTGGAGAACTGCACGCTCGCCCCGATCTGGGTGCGCAAGATGCCGAAGCGCGAGGCTGAGGAACTGGCCATGCACTTCCTCACCCGCGTGCGCATTCCCGATCAGGCGAAGAAATATCCCGGGCAGCTTTCCGGCGGCCAGCAGCAGCGCGTGGCCATTGCCCGCGCCTTGTGCATGAAGCCCAAAGTGATGCTGTTCGACGAGCCGACCTCGGCCCTCGACCCGGAAATGGTGAAGGAAGTGCTCGACACCATGGTCGGGCTGGCTCAGGACGGCATGACCATGCTGTGCGTGACCCACGAGATGGGCTTCGCCCGTCAGGTCGCCGACCGCGTGATCTTCATGGATGCCGGGCAGATCGTGGAGCAGAACGAGCCGGATGCCTTCTTCTCCAACCCGCAGCACGAGCGCACGCGGCTGTTCCTGTCGCAGATCCTGCACTGATTGCGGCAATTGGCACAGGGTTTGCTATGTGCCGAATGGCCTTTCCCGCGGCAAGCGCGCCTGGCGTGCGCGCCTGATGTGGCTTGCGGCGGGGGCGGCCAATTTTTGAGGGGATAGGGCTCGGGGGCGCCCGGCCGGAATTGTTTTTGAGCGGAGGCTGGCAGGCTCGGAACGGCCCACGCTGACCTTCGGTTTTTCAGCCGCTGCCGCACGTTTTGTGCCGGTTACGGCGAACAAAGAACGGGGCGCTGCCGGCCATGCCGCAGCGCCCCTTTTTTCGTCCGTGCCGGCTTTTCGCCGCGATCGGGGGGGTCAGGCGGCCGGGCCGCACGCCACCTCGGCATCCGGGCGGCCGCCCCATTCGGTCCACGAGCCGTCATAAAGGCGCACCGAGGGTGCCCCCAGAATGGCCAGCGCGAGGCACAGCACGCAGGCGGTGACGCCGGACCCGCAGCTGGTGATGATCGGTCGGGTGATGTCCACGCCGGCGGCCTCGAAGGCGGCGGCAAGCTCCGCTTTCGGCTTCAGCCGGCCGTGCACGGTCAGGGCCGTGAAGGGCAGGTTGCGGGCGCCGGGCATGTGGCCGGCCTTGAGGCCCGGGCGCGGCTCGGGCACCGCGCCGCTGAAGCGCTCGGCCGAGCGGGCATCGACGATGGTGGCTGCGCCGGTGGCGATGGCGGCCTTCACGTCGGCCACGTCGGCCACGGCACCGGCATCGAACTCGGGCACGAAGGTGCGGGTGGCGGGCCGGGCGGGGCCGCGCTCCATCGGCCCGCTGGCATTGAGCCACGCCGGCAGGCCGCCATCCAGCACCCGCACGTCCTTCAGCCCCATGACGCGGAAGGCCCACCACACGCGGGCGGCGGAGAACAGGCCCACGGTGTCATAAACGACCACGCTGTCGCCCTGGGCGATGCCCAGCTTGCCGACGGCGGCGGCAAACGCCGCCGGGGCCGGCAGCATGTGCGGCAGGCCGCGCTCGCTGTCGGCGATGGTATCGATATCGAAAAAGACGGCGCCGGGGATGTGGCCGGCGGAAAACTCCTGCCGGGCATCGCGGTCGCTGGTGGGCAGGTGCCAGGAGGCATCGACGATGCGCAGTTTCGGCGCATCCAGATGATCTTTCAGCCACTCGGCGCCGACCAGAAATTCACTGTCGGCCGGGCGGTCGGAAAGGGCAGATGCCATAGGAATGTCCCCGTTCATCAACACGACATCCCATCCTTCCCCGGCAGGCGGGGCCGGCGCGGACCGGCGATTCGGTCCGCGCGTGCGGGCGGACCCTCAGGCAGCCGGTTCGAAGGGCACCGCAAAGGCCGGCTTCCGTTCGAGAAAAGCCGGCACCGGCAGCCCCTTCTCGCGCAGGAAGGCGGGATTAAAGAGCTTTGAGGCGTAACGGGTGCCATAGTCGCACAGCACCGTCACGATGGTGTGCCCCGGACCCAGCTCTCTTGCAAGCCGGATCGCACCGGCGATGTTGATGCCGGACGAGCCGCCGAGGCACAGTCCCTCGTGTTCGGCGAGGTCGAACACCACCGACACGGCCTCCTCGTCGGGGATGCGGAAGGCGGTGTCGATCGGCGCGCCGTCCAGATTGGCGGTGATGCGGCCCTGCCCGATGCCCTCGGTGATGGACGAGCCCTCGGCCTTCAGCACACCGGCGGTGTAGTAGCTGTAGAGCGCGGCGCCGAACGGATCGGCGAGGGCGACCGTGATGTTGGGGTCGCGCTCCTTCAGCGCGATGCCGATGCCGGCCACGGTGCCGCCCGAACCGGCGGAGGCCACGAAGCCGTCGATGCGACCCCGGAGGTCGGTCCAGATTTCCGGTCCGGTGGTTTCGATGTGGGCCTGCCGGTTGGCGATATTGTCGAACTGGTTGGCCCACACCGCGCCGTTCGGCTCGCTGCGCGCCAGCTCTTCGGCAAGGCGGCCGGAGAGCTTCACATAGTTGTTGGGGTTGGCATAAGGCACCGCGGGCACCTCGATCAGCTCGGCGCCCAGCAGCCGCAGCGCCAGCTTTTTCTCCGCCGACTGCGTTTCCGGGATGACGATCACGGTGCGGAAGCCGAGCGCACCCGCCACCATGGCGAGGCCGATGCCGGTGTTGCCGGCCGTGCCTTCCACCACCACGCCGCCGGGCTTCAGGGCGCCGCGGGCAATGGCATCGCGGATGATGAACAGCGCCGCGCGGTCTTTCACCGACTGGCCGGGATTGAGGAACTCCGCCTTGCCCCAGATCTCGCAGCCCGTGGCCGCGCTGGCATGACGCAGGCGGATCAGCGGCGTGTTGCCGATTGCGGAGATCACATCGGGATGAGTGGCCATGGCAGGTGAAGCCCTGAAGAGCGGCGGAACGGTTCCGCGCGGCTGGGATGAGAAGACGGCGCCGTCCGCGGCGATGCGTGGCGCACGGCCGGCCGGCGCGCGGCCCGCGGCCCGCGGCGCGGTGTCGGGATGGCAGGAAGGGTAAACCGCGGTTTCGGGCCCCACAACGTGCCGCGGCCGGATCGGATGGCGGGAATGGAGAAATTGATTCCGAAAATGCCGCGGAACGCAGAATGTCGTTTTTTGGCCTGCCCTTCGCCCGTCGGTCCGTGATATGCAGCGCCAATCAGTGCCACGATGGCACGTCTGCCCCGGGCGGCAAAGACAAGGGAGTGTCGGGTCCATGGTCCACTCACCGCAGCGCGCCGATACGCATTGTCTGGCTGCCGCGCCGGCCGTCCATCCGGCCCTGCCGAGCCACGATCCGGTGTGGTCGCGGGTGCGCGCCGAGGCCAGCGCGATGATGGCCGCCGAGCCGGCGCTTGCCAGCCTCGTCATGTCCACGGTGCTCGGCCAGCCGCGCCTTGAGGATGTCGTGGTGCGCCGCATCGCCGACCGCCTCGGCAACACCAACGTGCCGGCCGAACTGATCCGCCTGACCTATCTGGAGGCGCTGGCCGACGAGCCGGTGCTGGGCGACATCTTCCGCGTCGATCTGACGGCGGTGGTCGACCGCGACCCGGTGTGCGAGCGCTTCATCGAGCCGGTGATGTTCTTCAAGGGTTTCCACGCCATCGAGACCCACCGGCTGGCCCACTGGCTGTGGCGCCGCGACCGCCGCGATTTCGCGCTCTACCTGCAGAGCCGGTCGTCGGAGGTGTTCCAGACCGACATTCACCCCGCCGTGCCGATCGGCCGCGGCATCTTCCTCGACCACGCCACCGGGCTGGTGGTCGGCTCCACGGCCGCCATCGGCGATGACGTTTCCATTCTGCAGGGCGTCACGCTTGGCGGCACCGGCAAGGAGGCCGGCGACCGGCATCCGAAGATCGGCCGCGGCGTGCTGATCGGGGCCGGGGCCAAGATTCTCGGCAACATCGCCATCGGCAGCTGCTCGCGCATCGCTGCCGGGTCCGTGGTGCTGGCGCCGGTGCCGGCCAATACCACGGTCGCCGGCGTGCCGGCCCGTGTGGTCGGCCGGGCAGGCTGCGCCGAACCGGCGCGGGCCATGGACCAGATGATTGCCGCCAGCGAGGCCGTGACACCGGTCGGTGCCTCCTGAGAGGCAAGTCCGGCGGCCGGCGCGCTCTTGCAGATTTTTCCGCGGCCGGCCAAGTGCCGGCCGCTGGATTTTTATCCCCGCTTCCGTTCTGAACCGTCTCTACGAGGTGCATCTTGGATCGCAACGAAATCAAGAAGCTCGAAGCCTATCTGCAGCGCAAGTTCGAGCTTGAGAACCTGAAGGTGAAGGCCCGCCCCCGCAAGAACGATTCTGCCGAGGTGTTCATCGACGAAGAGTTCATCGGCGTCATCTATCGCGACGACGAGGACGGCGAGCTTTCGTGGAGCTTCCAGATGGCCATTCTGGAGATGGATCTGGAAGACTGAGCGGCCGCTGGCCGGCCGGGCGGGCGCAGGGTTGTTGCGCCCGGCCCGGCCAGCCCCGGGGAGGAAGGCCTGCCGCCCGGCTGAGGGGCGGCAGCGACAGCGACAGGGGAGGGGGCATGGCACTTTACGAACTCGATGGCATTCGCCCGGCGCTGCCGGAAGCGGGCCGTTACTGGGTCGCGCCCGATGCGGTGCTGATCGGCAAGGTGCGCCTCGATGACGAGGCCAGCGTCTGGTTCGGTGCCGTGCTGCGCGGCGACAACGAACTGATCCATGTCGGCCCGCGCACCAACATTCAGGATGGCAGTGTGCTGCACACCGACATGGGCTGTCCGCTCACCATCGGTGCCGGCTGCACCATCGGCCACCGCGCCACGCTGCACGGCTGCCTGATCGGCGAGAACAGCCTGATCGGCATGGGGGCCACGGTGCTGAATCGCGCCCGCATCGGTCGCAACTGCCTGATCGGCGCGGGGTCGCTGATCCGGGAGGGGCAGGAGATTCCGGATCATTCGCTGGTCGTCGGCGCGCCGGGCCGCGTCGTGCGCACGCTGGACGAGGCCCAGATCGAGGGTCTGCGCCGCTCGGCCGATGGTTATGTGCGCAACTGGCGCCGCTTTGCCGCCGGCCTGAGGCCGGTGGACGCCGCCTGAGGGGCAATCGGGCGGGACGACCGGCAGGGGCGGTGCCGGGGCCGGGGGAACAGCATGAAAATAGGGTGCATGGCCTGGCGCAGCCGCGGTCTGCGCGGGCTTTCCGGGCGGATGCGGCCTGTGTGGGAGCGGTTCCGGCGAACGGTGTCCGGCCGCGGGGTGCGGGGGCTGGCTGTGGCCGCCGGTCTGGCAGCGGCGCTGCTGCCGTCAGTGGCCGCGGCCACGCCGCAGCGCGTCATCATTCTGCGGCACGGCGAAAAAAAGAACGGCTACGAGCTGTGCTCGGTCGGCGTCGAGCGGGCGAAGGCGCTGGCCTCCGTCTATCTCGGGCGCAATGCCGGGCAGACGCTGTTTGCGCACCAGCCGCCCTCCGCCTTTCTGGCGATCACGCTGCATACGCTGGAACTGGCCTCGCCGGCCGCCGGGCAGTGGGGGCTCGGCGTCGACGATGAAAGCGTGATGCCGGAGCCGAAGCGCGACGACCCGCATTTTGTCACGAAGCTCAATGAGCGCACGCAGCGCGCGGCGCGTTCGGTGCTGGACGATGCACGCTGGGACGGCAAGACCGTGGTGATGGTGTGGGAACACCACCATATCGCCGATGCGAAACTGGAGGCGCAGTTCCCCGGCGAGGCGGTGACCCTGCGCCAGCTTCTCGGCCTCGATACGCTGCCGGACGTGCCGCAGACGTGGCCGGGCGGCAACTACGACTATTTCTGGATCGTCGACTTCGATCCCGCAAAGGGCCGTGCACCGGTGCGTTTCCGCATGGTGAAACAGGTGTTCGGGCCTCCCTGGCAGAACCTGCCGGCCAACGACTGGGGGGCACCGGAGGTGCTGCCGCCGGGGTCCGACTGCGAACACCGCGAGACCCTGCCGGAAGGGGCGGACTGAGCCCTTGTGGCATGCTTGCCCCGCCTGAGCGCCGTTCGCGCGGCTGTGACGGTAAGTGCCTTGATTCTGCTTGGGACTTCCGGCAGTTTGACGGCCATGTCGCGGGGGCGGCCCCGGGGGGCGGCCGGCCCGCGCGACACACGTACCTGCGCCGGACGGCGCTGCCTGTTCCTTCCGGCCGGGCGGTTGCCGGCCGGAAGGGCGAACTCGGAGCCCCGCGTGGCCAAGTCGGATCACCTCTATCGCCGTACGGCGAACCGAATTCTCGAAGCCCTTGAATCGCTGGAGCCCGGTGAACCGGCGCCCTCGGAAGCGATGCTGACGCAGCTTTGCGGGGTCAGCCGCTCGCCGGTGCGGGCGGCTTTGCAGCATCTCGTGCAGTGCGGCATTCTGGTGCAGCGGGGTCACGAGCGGCTTCTGGCGCGCGTGCCGTCCCCGGCCGACCGCTTCGACGAAACGCAGGTGCATTCACCGGCCGACCACGTCGAAACCGTGTTCATGGACATGGTCCTGCAGCAGGAGCTGGCCCCGGGCGAGCGCTTTACCGAGGCGGAGCTGGCGCGGCGCGCCAACACCTCCACGGCAGTGGTGCGCGAATATCTCATCCGCCTGTCGCGCTTCGGGGTCATCCGCAAGCGGCCGCGCGGCAGCTGGACGCTGATGGCCTTCGATGCGGCGTTTGCGAACGAACTCGCCGACATGCGCTATATTCTGGAGATGGCGGCCATCGAGGCGTTTGCGGCACTGGCGTCCGACGATCCGATCTGGGCCGATGTCGATTTCATGATCGAGCGGCATGAGGATTTCGCGGCCGATTTCGAGGCGCGGTTCCACACCTTCTCCACGCTCGATCAGGAATTCCACCGCCTCATCATCAGCGCCAAGCACAATCGCTTCTTCGCCGACATGTTCGACGTGACGACGCTGATTTTCCATTATCATTTCCAGTGGGGCAAGGTGGGCGAGAAGGAACGCAACGCCGTGGCGATTGCCGAACATCTCGACATCCTGCGGGCCCTGCGGGCCCATGATTTCGTCCGCGCGCGGGAAAACCTCGCCCGGCATCTGGCCGTGGCGCGCAACACGCTGCTGCATTCGGTCGATCCCGGCGCCCGCTCGGACCTGCCGGCAGGCGGTGCGACAGCGGCACTGCCGCGTCTGACTGAAGGACCGGCTGTCGGCGAGGGCTGACGGGCGGGCGGCCACCATCGCGATCCGCGCCGGCGAACACCGCCGGCGCATGCCCGGAACAGACGGCAGGGAACACACCGAATGACGGCAGGCAGCAGCGGGCGGCAGGGCCCGGCGGGGCAAAAAGGCCGGGCGACCCTGGCGGTGGCGACGATGTGCCTTGTGCTGGCCGCCTGTGGCGGCCGGCCGGAGAACGTTCTGCTGCCGGTGTCGGCAACGGCGCCCGGTGCCTCGCCGGTGCGCATTCTGGTGGCAACCTCGCGCGAAGGCGTGCCGGACCGCCCCGGCCAGCTCTTCACCGGCGAACGCAGCGATCAGGTGGAATATGCCGACATCACGGTGTCGATTCCGCCGGATGCCAGCCGCAAGCTGGGCGAGGTGCAGTGGCCGAGCCGCACGCCGGGTGATCCGGCGCGCGACTTCGTCGTCACCAGTGCGACGGTGGAAGACCGCGCCGGTGCGGAGAAGACGCTGAACGCGATTCTGCCGCAGGAGAAGCCGCGGCAGGTGCTGCTGTTCGTGCACGGCTACAACACCAGCTTCGATGCTGCGCTGTTCCGCTTTGCCCAGATCGCCCACGATTCGCGCGCGCCGGCGGCGCCGGTGCTGTTCACCTGGCCTTCGCGCGGGCGGCTGCTGGCCTACAACTACGACCGCGAAAGCGTCACCTTCTCGCGCGATGCGCTGGAACAGTCCATCAACATGCTGGTCAAGGACCGCAACGTCGGCGAAATCAACCTGATGGCCCATTCCATGGGGTCCTGGCTGATGATGGAGACGCTGCGCCAGATGGCGATCCGCAACGGCCGCCTGCCGAAGAAGATCGCCACGGTCATTCTGGCCTCGCCGGATATCGACATCGACGTGTTCCGCAAGCAGGTGGCCGACATTCCCGGCCCGCGGCCGGATTTCATCGTCTTCGTCTCGCAGAACGACAAGGCGCTGGCGATCTCCAGCACGATTGCCGGCAATGTCTCGCGGCTGGGCGCGATCAATCCCGCGGCCGAGCCCTATCGCTCGCAGCTGGAAAAGGAAGGCATCACCGTCATCGACCTGACGGGGCTGGAAACCAGCGATTCCCTCAACCACGCCAAGTTCGCGGCGAGCCCCGAGGTCGTGCGCGCCATCGGCACGCGGCTGGCGGCCGGCGATTCCATCACGCAGTCGGATGCGAGCCTCGGCGAGCGCATCGGTCTGGTCACGGCCGGGGCGGCCTCGACGGTTGGCAAGACCGCCGGCCTCCTCATCTCCGCACCGATTTCGGTGGTCGACGGACGCACCCGCAGTTCGCTCGGCGATCAGGCGGAATCGGTCAGCACGTCCGTGCGCGAGACGGTGCGCGACACCGGTTCGACGGTGGCGGCAACCCCGGGGCTGCTGATTGGTAACGAGCCCTGACAAGCGGTGCGGCCCGGCCCGCGCCGGCCGCGAGATCGCTCAGGACGAATGACAGACGCCCGCCGGGTTCCCCCGGCGGGCGTTTGTCTTATGGGCTTCCCCGGCGGCGGGCGTCAGGCGGCTTTCAGCGGCGGAACAGGGCCAGCCCGGCAACCGACACCAGCAGCCAGCCGGCTATGAGCGTGGTGCCGCCCACCGGCGCCAGCGCCGCGAGCGGGCGGGCGGCGTTGAGGTCGTCGACGATCAGGCTGCCGGAAAACAGCCCCGCACCGGCCATCAGCACGATCGCGGCGATTTCGGCCAGAAGCCGGCCGCCGGCTGCGGCGGAAAGGGCGGCGAGCGCCACGACGGCGGCCGCGTGAAACAGCAGGAACTGGGCGGCAACCGGCAGGTTGGGCACATCCGGCAGGTGGGCACCGGCCGCCGCCGCCGCGACACCGGCCGCGCCCATCAGGCCGGCGAAAAAGACGAGGACGGGCCGGACGAACATCTCTGCAACGGGCTCCGGTGCATGGCGGGGTGGCGAGCGGCCGGCGGCGATGGCGCCGGGCCCGGGACCCCGGCGATCAGTTATGCGGGACGGTGTCTGCCGGCTGCGATGCCGGCACACGCTCGCGCAGCCGGCGGATGCGGTCGGCGAGGCTGTCGGTCGCCCCGTCGGACCCCGCAATGAGGCTGTCGATGGGTCCGCCGCGGCCCTCGATGGCCGCGGTGACGGCGGCGACCTCGGCGGCCAGCGCCGTCAGCCGCTCGCGCAGCATCTCGCTGTCGTCGGCGGTCGCGCGCGCGGGGGCGGGCGGTGTGGCGAGGGCGGGCGCGGCAGCGCCATAGGGCACGGTCGCGGCCGCAGCGGGTTCAGGGCTGGCCGGCGGGGCGGAGACAACCGGGGGAGCCATCACAACCGGGGGGGCCGTTCCGACCGGGGCCGCCGCACCGCCGGCGATCTCCAGCCGGGCAAGGGCAATGCGGGCGATGCGCAGGTCTTCGGCCAGCCGTTCGGCGCGGTCTTCCGACTGGCGCAGGGCGATGGCGAATTCGGCGCGCAGCACGTCGCGGTCGGGTCGCGTGGCGGCGGCGACCCGAACCGGTCCCTTCCGCCGCCGCGGGCGCCCGAGCACGAAAGACAGCAGGATCAGACCCGCCAGAACCGCGGCCAGCACGATTCCCGCCTGCGTCAGATCGATCTCGTTCAC
>NZ_DAISHT010000032.1:0-25817 GCF_036822375.1 Pseudoxanthobacter sp.
ATCCCCCTCACTCCTTCCCAAACGACGCCCGAACACTGCCAAGACCCGATATGCGGGCGGTGAAGACGCCGGGCTCGCTGACAACGGCCATCGGCCCCAGCGCGCCGGTCAGCACCACGTCGCCGGCGCGCAGCGGCGCACCGGCCGCGGCCATGGTGTCCGCCAGCCAGATCGCGGCATTGACCGGATTGCCGAGGCAGGCAGCGCCCTGCCCGCGCGAGACCACGGCACCGCCGGTCTCCATCTCCATCGTGCACTCGACCAGATCGAGCGCGGCAAGCGACACCGGGCGGGTGCCCAGCACGAAGCGCGCCGACGAGCCGTTGTCGGCGACCGTGTCGGTCAGCCGGATGTTCCAGCCGGCAATGCGGCTGTCCACGACCTCGATGGCAGCCACGGCGAAGGCCGTGGCGCGCAGGATATCGGCGGTGGTGTGGCGCTCATGGGTGAGGTCACGGTCGAGAACGAACGCGATCTCCGCTTCCACCTTGGGCTGGATGAGGGCACCGAGCGGGATCGTCTCGCCGTCGCCCACGCCCATCACATCGAACAGCGTGCCGAAATCCGGGGAATCGACACCGAGCTGCGCCTGCACCGCTTTGGAGGTGAGGCCGATCTTGCGCCCGGCGATGCGCTGGCCGGCGGCCACGCGCTGCTGCGTCTGAACATCCTGAATGGCATAGGCGATTTCGGCCGGCGTGCGGGCAGCGGCCAGCGCGGCGATTTCGTCGCGCAGCGGTGCGCACGGCGCACGGGTTTCCTCCGCGGCGGCGAGCCTTGCGGCAAGCCGGCCGATGGCTTCGTCTGTCATGGTTTCGTGCTCGGAACTTCTGGGGGTCGGGTCGTGAAAAAAGAAGGGGCCGCCACCCGGGCGGCCCCGCCCGTGTCAGGCGGCCACCGGAACGGCTTCCGGCACGCTCTCGCCCTTGAGGAAGCCGATATGGATGCGGTTGAACACCTCCGGATCCTCGAACTGCGGCCAGTGTCCGCAACCGTCCATGACGGTGAACAGCGCGCCCGGGATCATGGAGGCGATGCGGCGGCCTTCCGACACGTCGGCCGTCGGATCGTCGGAGGTCCACAGCACCAGCGTCGGCGCCTTGATGCGCGCATAATCCTCCGGGTACATCAGGTTGCGCTTCCGCACATCCATCTCCTGAAGGATCATGTTGAACTTCATCGCCTCGGCCATGCCCGGCTGGGCATAGATCGCCTGCCGGCAGGCGACGAGGTCGTCATAGGCCTTGGCCTTGTCGGCCATCAGCCATTCGACGCGGGCCTTGATGAAGTCCCAGGTCGGCTCGGTGGCCGCGCGCATCGACAGCGTCTTGAGGCGCTCCATGACCTTCGGGTCGGCCTGCGAGCCGCCGGCGGTGTTGAGCACCAGCCGCTCCACGCGGTCGGGATGATCGGCCGCAAGGCGCGAAGCCACCCAGCCGCCGAGAGACTCGCCGGAGATCGAGACTTTCTCGAAGCCGAGCGTATCCATGACCTTCAGGATGTGAGCGACATAGTGCTTCACTTCCAGATCGTGGGTGCCCTTGTCGGTCCAGCCATGGCCGATCATGTCGATCGCCCACACGTCAAAATGCTCGCCGTGGGCGCCGAGGTTGCGGATGTAGGCTTCGGCATGGCCACCCACGCCGTGCAGCATCAGCAGCGGCGGGGCGCCGGTCTTGCCGGCATGCAGGTAGCGGGTGCGGATGCCGCCGGCATCGAGGAAGCCCTGCGAGAACGACACGCACTGCAGGTCGCGCCAGATGCTCTGGTAGGGGGCGGTTGCTTCGCTCATGATCTTCACGTCCGTTCGGATGATGTCTTGAAAAGGGGTCTGAAGCCGTGGCCGGCGCCGGTCACGCCGCCTTGCGGGCGGCGGAGCGCGGGGTCGCGGTGGTCAGGGCGATGCCGGTGATCCACTCCTGGATCGGCTCGTAGAAGCCGACGCTCGCCTCATAGCTGCCGGCGGCGGACAGAGCGGCCAGCGCAGCCACCCAGGTGCGCACCTCGTGCGCGCCGCGGCCGCCGAGACGGGTGATCTCGTCGTCGTCCCAGTCGTCGCCGACCGTCAGGTCGCCGTTGACGAGGTGTTCGAGGAAGGCGCGGTCCCACTCCGGATTGAGCGGGCGCAGCTTCGAGGTGCCGGCGACATATTCATGGCCGGCATTGAACACCCGCGTCTGGCGGGCCAGCCGCGCGGCATGGCTGGCGGCCCGCCCGTCGATGAGCTTGGCGCGCACGTCGGGCGAGGCGCCCTTCATGGCCGGGATCGGCGGATCGTGCGACAGGCCGCCGGAGGCCAGCACGGCCACGTTAAGCTCGCTCGCCTCGGCCCACGCGCCAACCGCCTCGCCCAGCGCCCGCACGCGGGCGAAGGTGGGCCGCGGCGGCGCCGCGCAGTTGATGAACACCGGCACGATGCGCGTCAGCGGATAGATCGACGACAGCAGTTCCACCGGCTGGGTGGCGCCATGGTCCACCTGCATGCGGTAGGAAACCGCCACGTCCACACCGGCCTGCGTGACCGCGCTTGCCAGCGAGATCGCCACGTCTTCCGGCACGTCGAGCGCGCCGGGCACGGAGCCGAAGTCGCCGAGCGAGCTGGCGACCGCGCCGATGCAGAAGCTCGGCATCAGGTCATAGAAGAAGCCGTTGAAGTGATCGGGAAAGAAAACGACCGCAACATCCGGGCCCCATTCCGCAATCTGACGTGCAGCGTCGTTGATTGCAGCCTCGAAACGCCGCTCGACGGCGGGTTCGGCCCGGTTTTTTTCCATAAGCGGTGAGTGGCTGATGCAAACAGCGCCACTGAGCATGGCATCCTCCGCGTTTTATTGATTCTGCGGGGTGCCGGGAGCAGTTTCCACGGACACCGCGCTTGCGTTCTTGAGAGGCACGCTAGGCCCGCAGGCTGGCATCGTTCAAGGAAGCTGTGCTATCTGTGCACTTAGTGAACGGCGCATCGCCTGCCGGGCACGGACGGAGAGGAAAGCGCCGATGGAGGGGATTTATAAGCCCGTAAGGGCGCTGGAACGCGGCATTGCCGTGCTGACGGCGCTGAACCGGCTGGGCCGGGCCCGGCCTTCGGATCTGGCGGCCGCCTGCGAGATCGACCGCACCACGACCTACCGGCTTCTGGCCACGCTGGCGCGGCTGGATCTGGTGGCGCGAAGCCCGTCCGACGAAACGTGGAGCCTTGCGCCCGGCGTGCGTGCACTCAGCGAGGGGCTGACCGAGGGTGACGAAATCAGCCACATCGTGGCGCAGGAACTGATCCGCCTGCTGCCGCAGGTGCGCTGGCCGAGCGACTTCGGCTCGTTCGAGGGCGGCAGCATCGTCATCCGCGAGACCACACACCGCTTCAGCCCGTTTTCCGTCCACCGCGCCATGGTGGGGCGCTATCGCCCGCTGACGCGCTCGGCCATGGGGCGGGCCATTCTGGCGGCCGCGGCCGACGACGAGCGCGAAACGATGCTGGCGATCGCCGTTTCCGGCAATGCCGCAGACGCCGCCGATGCGGCAGACCGGCGGCTCGTGCAGCGTCTTGTTGGCGAGGTGCGCGCCCGGGGCTATGCCGCTTCCGTGGGCGGGTCGGAGGCTTCCATCAGCGCCATCGCCCTGCCGGTGATGGGACGCGGCCGGGTGATGGGCGCCATCAACATCATCTTCTTCCGCTCTGCCATGACGCCGGAGGAAGCGGCCGGCCGCCATCTCGACGCGCTGAGAGCCTGTGTTGCCGATATCGAGCGCCGCTTCGCTGAGGAGAATGCCGAGACGCCCTGACGAGGCAGCCTGAAACGACTGCGGCCCGGCGGGGAGAACACCCGCCGGGCCGCGCAATTTTCACCCTTGTGCCGCTGGCAGCGGCGACCGGGCCGCGCTCAGAGTTCTTCTTCGCCGCCGCCGAACCAGTCGCCGAAGAAACCGCCGCCGCTGTCCTCGGCCGCGCCCGCCTCGTCTGCCGGCGCATCGGCAGCGGCATCCGGCGCGGCCTCGGCGGCCTGCGCGCTGTCGCCGGTGAACATGCCGGCCAGCATGTTGCCGAGCAGCATACCGCCGGCCACGCCCATGGCGGTCTGCGCGGCGCCGGCCAGGAAGCCCCCGCCGCCGCCGGCCGGGCGACCGCCACCCCACGGGCCGGCCCCCATGCCACCGTGCTGCGCCACACCGTAAGGATTCGCCGCGCCATGCGCATTCATGGCGCCCGGCCGGCCAAAGCCACCCGGCGCAGCCGCCGGATGCGCAGCGTGCCCGGCCTGTGCGGTGTGGCCCGCGTGCCCGGCCTGTCCCGCGTGTCCGGTGTGTCCTGCGTGCCCGGAACGTCCGGCGTGCCCGGAGCGTCCGGCGTGTCCGGAATTCCCGCCATGGGCGGGACGCCCGCCGCCGAACAACCCGCCGAACAGGCCGCCACCGGCCGCCGGCGCGGCGGCTGCGCGCTGCTCCAGCGCTTCGGCGCGCTGTTCCAGATCGGCGATGCGGGCCTCTGCCTGACGGAGGGCCATCTCCTGCATCACAATGGTCTGGGCCATGAAATAGGGCGCGCCGGGCTGGCGGCCGATCTGCTCGCGGATGAAAGCGTCCGCACCGGCATCGCGCGGTCCGGCCTGCTGCTCGATCTGACCGAGTTTGGCGAACAGGCCTTCGATCGCCTGGCGATCACGGTTTTCCATTGCTCTCGTTTCTCCGGTGGAAGGAACCGGGGCCGGCCGGTCGCGGCCGGCCCCTCAGGTCATGTCCGGGCGGCGGACAGGGAGGCCCGCCGCCCGGCCCGCTCACTCTTCACGCTGCCCGGTGAAGTTGAGCAGGAGCTGGAAGATGTTGATGAAATTGAGATAGAGCGAGAATGCGCCGAACACCGCGAGCTTCTGCTTCGATTCCGCATCGAACGAGGCCGCGTACTGCTCCTTGATGGTCTGCGTGTCCCACGCCGTCAGCCCGACGAACACCAGAATGCCGATGACCGAGACCGCGAACTGCAGCGCGCTGGAACCGATGAAGATGTTCACGAGGCTCGCGATCAGCACCCCGATCAGGCCCATGATGAGGAACGAGCCGAAGCGCGAGAGATCGCGCCGCGTGGTGTAGCCGTAGAGGCTGGTGGCCCCGAACATCGCGGCGGAGATGAAGAAGGTGCGGGCGATCGAGGTGCCGGTAAAGACGAGGAAGACGGAGGCCATCGACAGGCCCATGACGGCGCAGAAGGCCCAGAACATCGCCTGCGCCCCGCCCGCCGACATCGACTGGATGCGGAACGAGAACAGCATGACGAAGGCGAGCGGGGCCAGCATCACCACCCACTTCAGCGGGGTGGAGAAGATCGGCACATAGAGGGCGGGCGTGCTGCCGACCACGAAAGCGACCAGACCGGTGACGACCAGCCCGAGGCCCATGTAGTTGTAGATGCGCAGCATGTGCTGGCGCAGGCCCTCGTCGAAGGCGGCCCGGTCCATCGGGCGGGCGGTGCCCTGCCATCCAAACCCGGTGTTGGGCGTCTGCATGGGGTGTGTCTCCTGTGGAATGCGAAGGACGGATCGCGGCGCCGGCGGCCTGCCCGCCGGCGGATTTCAGTGCAGCGAGGCGGCCAGCATGCGCGCGGCCTCGCCGAGATGGCGGTCCTGCGCGCCGGTCGGCTCGGCGCCGCCGGCAACCAGCGCGTAGGCCACCTCACCCATCTGCCAGTGAGCGGCACTCAGCCCCTCGTGGCGTGTCACGGTGGCCGGCACCACGTCGAACTTGCCCGGCCGCACCGCAAACAGCGAGACGGGGCCCAGATCGTCGGCAACGAGGCTCATTTCCACGCTCGGACCGAAGGCGGAGGGAAACACCTGCACATCCCGCACCCGCCAGCCGCGCGGCAACTGCGGCATGACGATGCCGGTGGCCGCGCGGATGTCGGCGGCATCGTAGGCGGCGAGCGAGGGCTGGGACGGCATCGCCTGCCGCACCTCGCTGGTGCGGTGGGCCCGCACCGCGTCTTCCACGAACGGCGGCGGCAGGGCAGAGGCGACGACGCTCGTCACCCCCATGGGGCCCGACTGGCTGTGCGCGAACCAGCCCAGCGCCACAAGGGCGGCAATGCCGCCGGCGCGGGCAAGGCGGCGGCGCAGCCGGTCGCCATCCAGCCCGCGCTGCAGGCGACGGGCGGCGTTGCCGGTGGCAATCGCCTGCACCTTCGGCGCCGCCCCCAGCGCCAGCCGCAGGGCGCCGCGGATCTTCAGGTCCGCCATCACCCGGGCGGCCATCGCGGGATGACGGCTCAGGTGATCTTCCACCTCCGTGCGGCGAACCGGCGAAAGCTGGTCGTCGACATAGGCCATCAGATCGTCGTCGGAAATCGGATCACTCATCGGTCCCTCCCACGATGGCCCCGCCCACGATCCTCAGATGGCCGCGCGCGGCGGCCGCGCCGTCTTCTCCGGCCCGCAGCGCCGCGCGCGCCCGCGACAGACGCGACATCAGCGTGCCCGGCGGAATACCGAGCGCGCGGGCCGCCTCGCCATAGCTGAGGCCTTCCACCACCACGAGATGCAGGGCCGCCCGCTGCTCTTCGGGCAGGGTCATGAAGGCGCGCTGCACGTCGGCAAGGCGCACATGGGCCTCCTGCGGCGCAGCGGCCGCCTCCTCGTGCAGGCCGGCCAGAGCCGCAGCCCGCCGGTCCTCGGCCTTGCGGGCGCGATGGCCATCCACGAACACATTGTGCAGGATCGTCATCAGCCACACGCGCAGCGAACGCTCGCCGGCAAAGCTGTCGCGCTTCTCATAGGCCCGCACCAGCGTGTCGTGCACGAGGTCCTCGGCATCGCTCTCGTCGCGCGTCAGCGACCGGGCGTAGCGCCGCAGCGCTGCCAGTTGCGAGAGCACATCGAAGGGGGCTTTCGGGCGCATCATACCGGATATACGGTCTCGCCCCGCCGGCTATTCCAGAGCACCGACAAAAAAATCGCGGGCCTCCCCGGCCGGGGAAAGCCCGCGATGACCGGACCGGCCGGCGGGTGCTGCGTCAGACGCCGAGCAGGCGGTCGAGCAGCCGGCCTTCCAGTGCCGCCAGTTCCGGCGAGCCGCGACGGCGCGGACGCGGCACGGCGATGGCCAGATCGAGCGCCACCCGGCCGGCCTCGATCAGCACCACACGGTCGGCCAGCGCCACCGCCTCCGACACATCGTGCGTCACCAGCACGGCCGTGAAGCGCTGTTCCTGCCAGATCGTCTCGATCAGGCGCTGCATCTCGATGCGCGTCAGGGCATCGAGCGCCCCCAGCGGCTCGTCGAGCGCCAGAATCCGCGGATTGCCGACCAGCGCGCGGGCCAGCGCGACGCGCTGCTTCTGCCCGCCGGACAGCACGGAAGGCCATTCGCCGGCCCGCTCCGCCAGCCCCACTTCGGCCAGCAGCGCCTGCGCCCGCGCACGGCCGGCGGCGCCCTCCCGGAGCCCGGTCAGGCCAACCTCGACATTGGCCAGAATGCGCGCCCATGGCAGCAGGCGCGGCTCCTGAAACATGATGCGGGTGTCGCGGCTGTCCTCGGCCCCGCCGGCATGGACGAGCCGGCCGGCGGTCGGCGCCTCCAGCCCGGCAATCAGGCGCAGCAGCGTACTCTTGCCGCAGCCGCTCTTGCCGATGATGGCCACGAACTCGCCCTGCTCCACCGTCAGATCGATGCTGGAAAGCACCGTCTTCGGCCCGAACGCCTTGGAAACGCCGGAGAAGCGGAACGCCGGCTCGGCCGCGGACGTTCCCGGCCCGGCCGGCAGCGGCCCGCTGCCGTCATCGCGGAAGGCATTTGCAACCGGCGCACCGGCCCGAAAGAACCCTGCCATCGTCGCTCTCCTGACTGTCACGCGTGCTGGAAGGCCGGGTGCCATTTCAGGCACAGCCGTTCCAGAAGCCGGGCAATGCTGTCGGCCAGCTTGCCGAGGGCGGCATAGATGAGGATCGACAGCACCACGACATCGATCATCAGAAACTCGCGCGCCTGCATCGCCATGTAGCCGAGCCCGGACGACGCGGAGATGGTTTCCGCCACGATCAGCGTCAGCCACATGATGCCGAGCGCATAGCGCAGTCCGACGAACATCGACGGCAGTGCGCCCGGCAGGATGACGCGGAAGAACAGCGTCGCCGGCTTCATGCCGTAGATGCGGCCCATTTCGATCAGTTGCGGATCGACGGTCTGGATGCCGAGCAGCGTGTTCACATAGATCGGAAAGAACACCCCCAGCGCCACCAGAAACAGCTTGGCGCCCTCATCGATGCCGAACCACAGAATGACCAGCGGAATGAGCGCCAGATGCGGAATGTTGCGCACCATCTGCAGCGTGGTGTCGGTGAGGCTGCGCGACAGGTTCGACAGCCCGTTGGCCAGCCCGAACACCAGACCGATCGCACCGCCGACGAAGAAGCCCGCCAGCGCCCGCCCGGTGGAGATGCGGATGTTCTGCCACAGTTCGCCGGATTGCAGCACGCTCCAGAAGGCGCGCGCCACATCGCTCGGCGCCGGCAGCACGTTCGGCGGAATGGCCCCGAGGCGGGCCGAGGCCTCCCACACCACGAGGATGGCAACCGGCAGCAGCCAGCCGATGCCGCCGCGGGCAAGCCCCCTGAACAGGCCGCTCATGCCTGCGCCCTCCCCGGCCGGCGGCCCTGACGGGCCACCGGGGCAGACCGGAAACGGTTCATCCGGCGCGGGCCGGGGAAAGACGACATGACGGACATTGCGGGGTGTCCTGTTTGGAATTCGCGCACGGCGCGGAAAAATCAGGTCGGAAGCCTGCCCCGGCAGCGGGCCGGGGCAGCGCAGGTCGCCGGGTCTCAGTTGGCCGGAGCCGCCCACACATATTCGGAGACCACGATCTCCCGGGGAATCAGCCCCAGCTTCGCGAAGCGGCTGGCGGTCTGCTGCTGGCCGGCGATGATCTCCGGCGTCAGCGGGCCGATGCCGAACACCTGACGGTCGGCGGCGAGCTTCTGGGCAGCGAGCGGCACGCCGGTCACTTCATGCAGCGCCTCGGCCACCTTGTCGCGGTTGCCATCGGCCCATGCAGCCGCTTCCTTCAGGTCCGCGATCACGGTCGCCACCACCTTCGGGTGCGCATTGGCAAAGGTACGGTTGGCAAGGAAGTAGGTGTTGACCTGCACGGTATCGGCCGTCGTCGTCAGAACGCGCGGGTGGTAGCGCGTCTCGGCGATGGCGAAGAACGGATCCCATACGGCCCACGCATCGATCTTGTCGCTGGCAAAGGCGGCCGCGGCATCGGCCGGGCTCAGATAGACCGGCGTGATCTCGCTGTAGGGCACGCCCGCCTTTTCAAGGGCCACCGCGAGCAGGTTCTGCGCGCTGGAGCCCTTGGTAACGCCCACCTTGTGGCCCTTCAGATCGGCCACGGAGCGGATCGGAGAATCGGGCTTCACGAAGATCGCCTCGCCCTTGCCGTTGGAGGGAAGCGCGGCGACATAGACGAAGTTCGCCCCGGCCGCCTGTCCGAAGATCGGCGGCGCATCGCCCGTCCATCCGAGGTCGATGCTGCCGACATTCAGCGCCTCGACCAGCGGCGGGCCGGCGGTGAACTCGACCCATTTCACGGTGGTGCCTTCGGGCGCGAGGCTTTTCTCGATCAGTTTCTGCTGCTGGGCGATCACCGGCAGGCTGGTCTTCTGAAAGCCGACGCGCAGTTCCTTCAGCGGCTCGGCCGCAGCCCCCGTCAGCGTGGCAAACACAGCGGCCAGCGCAAAGACGGCTCCTGCCAGTTGCTTCCCGATCATCTCTCTCACCCCATCGTCGCGGCGCCCGGGCCTTGCCGGCCAGCCGCGCCCTTCCGCACCGGCAGGCGGCACCGCCGCTCTGCCCTGTTGCGTTAAGGCTAGAATAAGCTAGCCGGTCCATCGAGAAATTCAGTTCCACACTCACCCGCCGGGCGGCCCGTGATTTGTGAAGTTGGCGCCTTCGCAGGAAGGAATTTCTCCGGCGCTCCGCCGGCGCCGCCCGGTGCCGCAGCGGAGGCCGGAAATCCGCGCCATTTCCGATCAGCCGGATTATGGTGCAATTTATGTATTGAACCGCACCGCGGACCTCACATTGTCTCACTATATGGGCCACTGATTTCAATATTTGACGCCTGCCGTTCCCTGCCCTAGAGCTTTGACGGCAAGGTGCGCCCGACGACTGCCGGGCGGTGAACCGCGGGCCGGAGGCAGGATGACCGCGAATCCGATTTCCACCGCATCGTCCCGTCCGGGCAGCGAAGAGGCGCCGCCCGGCACGCAGACGCTGATGCGCGGTCTGGCGGTGCTTGAGGCCGTGGCCGCCGGCACGACGGATGTCGCCGGTCTTTCCGCCCGCCTCGGCATGACGCGCTCGACCGCCCACCGCACCCTCGCCGCTCTGGTGGCGGCGGGCTATCTGGCCTCCGCCGCCCACGGGCGGTACCGTCTCGGCAGCCGCCTGATCCGCCTTGGCCTTGCCGCGCTGGAAGAAGGCGCGCTGGCCGGCCGGGCCGAACCGTTCTGCCGGCGCCTTGCGGAGACCACCGGCGACACGGTGCACTTCGGTGTGCCGGAGGGCAGCGATGTCGTCTATCTCGCCAAGGTGCCCGGCGGGCGCGGGCTGGAGATGCGCTCGCGCGTCGGCCAGCGCATGCGGCTGGCCCGCACCGGGCTGGGCAAGGCGCTTCTGCTGGGCACCGACGAAGGGCGCTGGCCCGCGCTCTATCAGGCGGCCGCCGACGGCGGGCCGCCGCTGCCGCCCTATGCCGACTGGCGCGCCGGCCTCCTCGCCGACCGCGCCCGCGGCTTCACCTTCGATCTGGAAGAGAACGAACCCGGCATTCGTTGCGTCGGTGCCCCGGTTCGCGATGCCAGCGGCCGGGTGATCGCCGCTCTCAGCGTGGCAAGCGCGGTGCCGTTCATGCCGCCGGCCCGCATGATCGCCATCGCCCCCGATGTCGTCGCCGTCGCCGGCGACCTGTCCCGCGAGCTTGGATGGACCGCATGACCGTGCAGCCCGACACACCTTCCCCCGATGCGGCCGCACGCGGTGCCGCGCTGCTGGCGCTCGACTGGGGCACCTCCAGCCTGCGGGCCTTCCTGCTCGCTGCCGATGGCCACATCATCGCCGCGCGCGCCTCGCGCCATGGCATTCAGGCCCTGCCGCTGCCGGGCACCGCGGGTTTCGAAACCGCTCTTGAGGCCCTCACCGGCGACTGGCTGGCCGCCGTGCCGCGGCTTCCGGTCGTTGCCTGCGGCATGGTCGGCAGTGCGCAGGGGTGGCGCGAGGCCCCCTATGTCCGCTGCCCGGCCGCGGTGGCGACCCTCGCAGACAAGGCCGCCGTGGCAGAGACCGCAGCCGGCCGCCGCATTGCCATTGCGCCGGGACTGCTGTTCGACCCCGCCGATGCACGCCCCGACGTGATGCGCGGCGAAGAAATCCAGATCGCCGGCGCGCTGGAGCAGGCCCCCCGGCTTGCTGCCCGCGCCACGCTGGTGCTGCCGGGCACCCACAGCAAATGGGCCACGGTGGAAGAGGCCCGCGTCACCGGCTTTTCCACGGCGATGACCGGCGAACTGTTCGCCACCCTTTCCGCCCACACCATTCTCGGCCGGCTGATGGAAGGCACCGCAGCGGCCGCCGAACGGGAAGCCGCGTTTGCCGCCGGCCTTGAGGATGCCCGCGCCAGCGGCCCCGGCGATTTCGTGCGCCAGCTTTTCGCCACCCGCACGCTGGGCCTCACCGGCCGGCTGCCCGGCGGCGCGCTGGCCGATTATCTCTCCGGCCTCCTCATCGGCCACGAGATCGTTTCCGGCCTTGCCCGCGCCGATGCCCGAGCGCCGCTGGCGCTGGTCGGCGCGCCGGCGCTGTGCACCCGCTACCAGACCGCGCTTTCCGCCTTCGGGCGGCCGGCCGCCGCCGTTTTTGACAACACCGCCCCGGCCGGGCTGTTCGCCTTCGCCCGCGCCCTCGGCCTGCTTTCCTGAAGGCCTGCTTTCCTGATGTCCCGCCACACCGGAACCGATGCCATGCCCGCCAGCCAGATCGCAGCCAGCACCCGCCGCAGCCGCTTCGATGCGGCGTTCGCCGCCCTGCCGCTTGTCGCCATTCTCCGCGGCGTAAAGCCGGAAGAGGCCGAAGGCATCGCCGTGGCGCTCTATAACGCCGGCTTCCGCATCATCGAGGTGCCGCTGAACTCGCCGGAGCCGCTGAAGAGCATCGCCGCCATGCGCGCCGTGCTGCCGCAGGATGCCATCGTCGGCGCCGGCACGGTGATGCGCGAGAGCGATGTCGACGCGCTCGCCGCCATCGGCGCCGATCTGGTGGTCATGCCTCACGCCGATACCGCCATCGTTTCGGCATCGGTGCGGGCGGGCCTCGTCTGCGCCCCCGGTGTGATGACACCGACCGAGGCGTTTGCGGCCCTCGATGCCGGCGCCGCCGCGCTGAAGCTGTTTCCGGCCGAACTGATCACCCCGGCCGCCGTGCGCGCGCTGATGGCGGTGATGCCGCCCGGCACCCGCCTGCTTCCGGTCGGCGGCATCACCCCGGTCACGATGAAGCCTTATCTGGCCGCCGGCGCGGCCGGGTTCGGCATCGGCTCGGCCGTCTACAAGCCGGGCCTTCAGGCCGCCGAAGTCGGCGCCCGCGCCGCCGCCTTCATCGCCGCCTGGCAGGCACGCGGCGAATAGGATCAGCGGCCGCCGCCGGCACCATCGTCGCTGCCGTGGTCATGGTTCCGGTCGGGCTCGCGGTCGTGGTCGTGGTCGTAGTCGTAGTCGTGAACATGGTCGAGGGCGGCGGGCGGTCCCGCCTCCGGCTCCACCGGCACCACCACCAGACGGCCGTAGCGCACCCCGCGCTCGGCCATCACATGGTCGGCGAAGTGGCGCACATCGCCCGTCGGCCCGCGCAGCAGCGCCACCTCAAGGCAGGTGCCGGCATCGAGATGCACGTGGGTGGTGGCCAGCGACAGGTCGTGGCGATGATGATGCGTGCTCGTCAGCCGCCGCGCCAGATCGCGGCGGTCGTGATCGAACACATAGACCAGCGCCCCGACACAGGGCTGTGCGGCCCCGGCCAGCGGCCCTTCTTCCGCAAGGCTCGTCCGCACCAGATCGCGGATCGCCTCGGAGCGGTTCTCGCAGCCACGCGCCGCCATGAAGGCATCGATCTCCGCCATCAGGTCATCGTCGAGCGTGATGGTGATGCGCTGCATGGCGTGTCGTCTCCTTCCGGCCTCGTCGCGCCCGATGGTGGCCCCGGCCGCCGCCCATGGCAACGACCACCTTCAGGCCATCGCGCCCGATGAACAATCTTCTCGCAACGACCGTCCCGGGCTCAACGCCTAGAAGGCCTTCCCCGCCTCCTCCTGCGAGGGGCCGCGCAGCATTTCCCTGACGGCGGGCACGAGCAGGCCGAGCAGCGAGACGCGCTCCGTCAGCACTCTGGCGTCGATCAGCGTGCCGGCGGTGATCTGCGTGTCGGGGCCGGCCGAGGTGGTCCATTTCAGGCCGCTCACGGTGCGCGGGTCACGCTCCATTTCCACCGTCACCAGAAACGGCGGGCCGCTGGCGGTGAGCTTGCGGACGAGATCGTCGTTACGCAGCATATGGCGGAGCTGCTCCGGGCTGGCGGCAACGTCGGGAACCCGCACAACCGTGCCCTCGATGGCCCCGAACACGTCGCGGCGAACCGAGGTCGGGTCGATCAGGGCCTGCATGCCGACGCGCACCTTCTTGCCATCCCGGGCGGGGATGAGAACCGCGGCAACCAGATGCGTGGCGCCCGGACGCAGTGTCGAGAAGCTCTCATCCACCGGCAGCATGCTGACGAGCGGCGTATCGAACCGCACGAGATCGCCGGGAAAGACCTTCAGTTCCGAGACGATGCCGTACTGGGTGCTGCGCACCACGGTCTCATTGTCGATGCGGTCCCTGAGCCGGTCGATCTGGCGCTGGGCCTGCGCCTTGCGGGCGTCGAGGGCCTGCAGTTCGCGCTCGTACTGCGCCTTGCGCTCGCCTTCCGTCAGCAGCATGGCGAGGATGTCGCCGCGCTTGCCGGAGGTGCGCTCCAGCACCTCGGCAAGTTCCGTCTGTGCCTGCAGATAGCGCTCGAAGGTGGTGTTGCCGCTCCGGCGCAGGGTTTCCTGACCTTCGGTGAGCTGCTCCAGCAGGGCCCGGCGTTTGTCGAGCAGCGCGATGGTCTCGCGGGCGTTGGCCTCCTGCCGGGCCTGAAGATCGGCGAACAGCCGCCCGGTCTGCTCCTGCAGGGCCCGCACCTTCTGCTCCTCGCGCTCAATGAGGTCGAGTTCGCTCTCGGCGAGTTTCAGGTCGGTCTGGATCGCCGGCTCCACGATGCGGGCGATCTCCTGTCCGGGGCTGACACGCTGGCCGATATCGACGAGCACGTCCGTGATGCGGCCGTCGTGGTCGGATGCGACGGTGAACTCCAGCACGCCCTTCGAGCTCAGGATGACACCCGTGCCCGACACCGCGATCGGCACGCGGATGAAGATCGCACCGACGACCGCTGCCACAACGATGGCGCACAGCATCAGCACCACGGCGACATAGCCGGGCCGCACCAGCCGCAGCGCGGTCGCGAGTTGCTCGGGCCGCTGCAACTGGGCCTGCGCCTCGGAGCGGAACAGATTTGTGCTCATGGTCTCACCGCTCGCCGGGTCTGGTCGCCTGCTGTCCTGTCAATGGCCGTCATCGGGTCTTCCCTCCGGCACCGGCGACATCGTCGGGAGGGGCAATCTCGACCACGCTGCCCTCGTGCATCATCACCAGCCTGTCGACGCGTTTCAGCGCGGCGGGATGATGGGTCACGAGGATGCGGGTCAGGTCGAGTTTTGCGAGCGATGCGAGGATCCGGTCCTTCGAGACGCCGTCGAGGGCGCTCATGGATTCGTCGAGCAGGATCACCGACGGCCGGCGCGCCAGCGCGCGGGCAATCAGAAGGCGCTGGATCTGCCCCTCCGCGAGGCCGGCCCCGCCCTCGCCGACGATGGTGAGCAGTCCCATGGGCAGCGCTCTCAGTTCGTCGGCGATGGCCGCCTGCTCGGCGAAGGCCCACGCCTCGTCGATGGTGATGTCTCCGACCCCGCGGATGTTCTCGTAGATCGAGGCCGGCAGCAGCCGCGCCCCCTGCATGACGAGGCCGATCCGCCGCGAGATCTGGCGCCGGTCGAGGCCGGCCAGATCGTGGCCGCCGAGAAGGATACGGCCGCTGTCGGGCTTTTCCAGCCCGGCCAGCAGCGACAGCAACGTCGACTTGCCGCTGCCGGACGGGCCGACCAGCCCCACGAACTCACCCTCGCGGACGGTGAGATTGACACCCTGAAGGATGCGCCGCGTACCATGGAAAAAGCTGACGTCGCTGACATCGAGCCGGCTCGACAGCACGACGGCAGGCGCGCCGGAGGCCGGAGGCTCCAGCTCGAATTCGATCAGCGGGCGGGCGAGCTTCGCCATCGGCATCAGCTTGGAAGCGCCGATCAGGTGGTGCGACAGCTCCTTCCCGGACTGCGTGAGCCGGCCGAGCGCCAGCACGAACACGATCGCCTGACCCGCACCGATGCTCGCCGTCGAGCCGGCATAGGCGATGGCGGCGAACGACAGCGCCAGCACGATCGCATCCCACCCCGGCTCGATCACGGACAGGCGGTTCGAGATGCGGGCCGAGCGCATCAGGCGCGACTGAAAGGCGAGGAAGTTCTCGCCCCACTGAGTGAAGGCCCGCTTTTCCATTCGCATGCCGCGCACGACCGGGACAAGGCGGACGAGATCGTAGACGAAGGCAAGCACGATCACGTCCATCCGCTCGCCCTCGTAAATCGCCCTGAACTGCGCCCACCCGAGGAAGGCGGTGATTGCGAGCAGGCTGAGGACGAGACCGATGGACACGAGGCCGGCGACCGGCGAAACGAACGTGACGACCACCGCCGCGGCAAGCCCGTTGAGAAGCGCAACGGCGCCGTTGGTGACAAAGCCGAGGAGCGCGCGGCGGAACTTCTCCACGGTCTCCATCTCGGTGGCCAGGATGAGCGTGGTCGATGAGCGCAGGCTTGCCGGCGTGAGGCGCAGCAGCCGGTCGACCATCGCGGCGTGCAGCGCGAGGCCCGCCCGCCCGTTCGCCCGCAATTCCGCGAGCCGGCCGACGACGAAGAACGTCGTTTCGGCAACGAGCGCCATCGCCAGCACGAGCAGCAGTTCAATGAGGAACGGCACGTCGGCGGTGTGGACGGCAATGTTGGCGATCTGGGCGGAAGCGAGCGGCGGCAGCAGCGCCAGCAGCGCGCCGGCGAGGCCGCAGAAACCGAGCAGCACGAAATCCCACACGCTGTCGCGCAGGCCGAAGCCGAAGATCGAGCGATAGGTGAGCCGCGTGCCCGGCAGGGTGCGGAAGAACATGTAGGCATCGTTACCGAACGCCGCCCGGTCGTCGCGGCCGAGGCGGCGCGGCGGCTCTGCGTCCGTCGGGTGCTCGATGACGAAGCCGCCCCGGCGGCGCGCCCGCAGCACCCACGGCCGTCCGTCGCCATCGAACGCCAGCAGGGCGCCCTCGCCCTCCGGCAGCGTGCCCGTGCCGAGCCCGATGCGGCGCAGGCGCAGGCCGTGGCCGGCGGCAAACCGCTCCAGAAAATCCTCCCGATCCTCGCCGGGTTCCTCGCGCACCGGAACGGCCCTGACGTGCAGCATCTCCGCCAGCCGCGCTGCCGCGGCGGCAAGCGGCGTGCGGCTGCCGGCGGGCGGGCGGTGAAACGTGCCGTCGAGCACCCGGCCGAACCCTTTCAGGGTGTCGGTGAAGGCACTTTCCATGCGCTGCGCCTGCGTCGAGCGCTCGTCTTCGGCGCTCCGCTCCGCGGCGGCGAGACGTGCCGCGATCGCCGCGAGGAGCCGGTGGCTGATCGCTCCGAAGGAGGCCTCGTCCTCAGGTTCCGGCACGGCAATGCCGCCGGGCGCGGCGGCGCGCGCCAGCGCGGCCGTCCAGAGCAGGGCACCCTCGGAATCGCCGCCCGCTTCCAGCCCCGCGTCAAGCCGCGGCCTGAGGAACAGCTCGAAGCCCGGCACCGCCTCCGGCAGCAGCGCGCCCTCGGGGATCGTCGCGACGAAGCGTCTGGCGTCCGTCTCGCCAGAAGCGAGATAGAGGTCTGCGGAAGCCCCGACGAGCGTGCAGGGAATGGCGGGAGCGAGGGGCGTCAGCACCCCTGCCGGCAATGGCATGAACTCCGGCACGTCCGTCATAGCTGCTGCTCCGCGGCAGCGAGGATCGCGCTCATGGATGTGCGGGCAGCCGCATGGGCTTCTCCCATTGCGACCGGATAGAGCCGGCCGCCGTGAAGCGCCATCACGCGGTCCATGTGCTGCAACGCGCTGGCGCGGTTGGTGAACAGCAGCAGCGTGGCGCCGCGGCGGCGCAGGTTTTCGAGCACGCGCGCCTCCGTATCCTCGTCGAGCGCGCTGGTCGCGTCGTCGAGCACGAGAATGCGGGGGGCGTGCACCAGCGCGCGGGCGATGGCGAGCCGCTGCCGTTCGCCGCTGCTGAAGCCGACCCCGTTCTCACCCACCTGCCCGTCCAGTCCGCCCGGCCGGCCGGCCACAGCCTCCAGAAGTTCGGCGTCGGCAAGCGCGCCGGCGATGTCGTCGTCGGTCTCGGCCGCATCCCACAGCGTCAAAGCCGACCGGATCGGCCCCTTCGGGAAGAAGGGCGCCTGATCGACGAAGCCGACCCCATCGCATTTCGGCACCCACGCCTCGGCGCCGGCGCGGGCCTCGAAGCGGATCGTGCCGCAGGTCGGTGCGGCAAGACCGACAACGAGCCGGGCGAGCGTGCTCTTGCCCGCCCCGGAACCGCCCATGATGCCGATGCACGCGCCGGGCGCGACGGCCAGCGCGATGCCGGAGAGCACGGGCTCGCCGTGAGGATAGGAGAAGCCGACATCCTGCAGCGCGATGCGCCCCGTCGGCAGCGGCAATGGCCCCTGCCCGGCCGCGGCGCCGTCTTCTGCGGCCCCGATGTGGTCGAGCACGTCGCCGAGGCGGCCCATGCCGGCCGTGGACTGGCCGATCGCCGTTCCGAAGCCGGTGAGCGCACCGATGGAACTGGAAAGCAGCCCGGACAGCATCAGGAAGCCAAGCAGCGTGCCAAGCGTGGTCTCCGTGGTCATCACCACGAAGGCACCGACGCCGAGCACGGCGAGCGTCGTCAGGCGGCTCATCGCGAAAGGCAGCGCCATCAGCATGCGGGTCGTCCAGCCGCTCTTCTGTTCGGAATTGATCAGCCGGACCTCAGCTTCGACCATGTGGCTGAAGAGCTGGGTCTCGCTGCCGTTGACGCGCGCCTGTTCCAGCAGCGCCGCGCCGCGCACGGCCGCGGAATGGGCCTGCCCCGCCGCCATCTGCAGCTGCACGGCCTCGTCCTGGACCCGGCGGGTCACGAGCCTGAGCACGAGCAGCTCAAGCACCGCGAAGCCGACGCACACTGCCGTCATGACAACGCTGTAGAGCAGCATGATCGCGATGTAGCCCGCGACCGCCAGCACGTTCACGGCGGTCTGGGCGAACGGGCCGGCGACCATGCTGCCGAGCTGCCCGGCATATTGCGTGCGCGCCGAGATCTCCACCGGGCTGCGGCGAACGAAAAAATCATAGGGCAGCTGGAACAGCCGCCACACGAACCGGGCGCTGACGACGGCCGTCACCTTCGTCTGAACGAGCAGAAGCCCGCGGGTGTAGAGCGCCGCGATCATCGAGCGGAACGCGCCGACGGCAATGATGCCGCCGAGGAGGGGAAGCAGCCATTCCCGGTTGCCCTGCACCAGATAATCGTCGACGAACACCCGCGTCAGTCCGGGCAGCACCACGCCGAGCACCACCATCGCGAGGCTCGTCAGGACGATGCAGACGAACATATCCCACGAACCGCCGAGCACGGCGGCAAGCCGGCGGGCGATGCCCGGCGGCCGGGGCGTGCGCCGGAACTCCGCACCGGGGCGGAAAGTCAGCGTTACGCCGGTGAAACGACGGCCGAACTCCTCGCGGTCGACGACCCGGCGTCCGTTGGCGGGATCGACGATGACGAAGCCGTTGCGGCCGACCGCCTCCAGCACGACGAAATGATCAAACCCCCAGAACAGGATCTGGGGCAGGCCGAGGGCGGCGAGGCCGTCGATATCGCGGCTGTAGGCATCGGCCTCCATGCCGCGCCGGCGCGCCGCTTCCACGATGTCGGCGGCAGACGTGCCGTCGCGCGACACGCCGCAGCTGTCGCGCACGGCATCGAGCGTCTCCCACCGCCCGTGGGCGGCAAGCACCATGGCGAGGCAGGCCGGCCCGCACTCTGCCGTTTCCATCTGCAGGATGGCCGGAACCCGGCGGGCGCGGCCCCGCCCGCCCCTCACCCGCGCCACGACAGCGCGCCTCCGGACGACAGCGAACCGCCGGACGATGCCGCACCGCAACCGGGCGGAAGCGGCGCCGTCAGATGTGTGGAAGCCGTCAGTTGCATGGAGAGATTCCGCTCACGTCCGAAATTCCTGCGAAACATCCGGTCTTGCCCGGGCGACGGTCCGTTCAGGCGGCACCCGGCGGCAAACCCGGCTTGCGCGGTGGCGGCCGGCGACGACAAGGCCACGGTCCGCGCCGGCTGACGCGGAAGCGATGAGCGGGCCGGCGCCGTGGCCATGGGCCGCCTACCGGGGTTTCGCCGCGAGAAGCCGCAACACCTCGAAGCCGGCCTCGATCTGCTCGTTGCTTGAGAGACCCTTCCTGTTCGCAAGCTCCACGGCATCGCAGGCCTTCTGCAGCGCCTCGTCGGAATAGTCCGGGGGGGCGAGATGCGCCCGGGTCATGACCTGCTTTTCAAGATCGATGACCGTGAGGAAGGCCACCTGCCGGCTCTTGCCGCTGGCAAGGGCGTTGTCGAAATAGGCCACCGTGAGCGCCTGCCGGCCGGCGGTATAGGCGGCGTCCACATCCGCCTTCGAGGTGGCGCTGGCGCCCGGCGTTCTGGCAACCCCGAGTTTGCCGATCCAGTTCGCCTGTGAGGCCGACCAGCCGTCGGCTTCCGCACGCGCGACGAGCTGGTCCTCGACGGAGGCGGCGGCCTGCACGAGCACATAGGCCGGCCGCTGCGGCGCATCGCCGGGGGGAAGGTCGGGAGGAAGAAACATGATTTTTCCGTTCGAACGCAGACAGATGGCAGCTTCGGGCGGGCTGCGCCGACCCTTGCGGGGCGCCCGCTGCGAAGACCCGGCGGGCGGGCCCGGGTCCGGCCCCGCCCGGAAGCGCCGGGCTCAGTTCAGATCGTTGCCCGCGAGCTCGCGGATCACGGCAAAGCCGGCTCCGATCTGGTCCTCGCTGGAAAGGCCGCGCTGGGCTGCCAGTTCGACCGCGTCGCAGGCCTGCATCAGGATGGAGTCCGGATAATCCGGCGGCACCTCTCCGCGACGCTCCGCGAGCTGCTTCTCAAGATCGATGATCGTGAGAAAAGCGGTGTAGAGGTTCTTGCCCTGCTCCAGAGCGTGGTCGAAATAGCCGACCGTCAGCTGGCGGCGGGCGCGGCCGTAGGCGCCTTCCAGCGCCTCCACTCCGGGCGCGCCGTCGATCGCGGCCTGAATGAACGGCTCCTGAGCAAGCCGGTCGATCCACTCGGCCTGGGACTGCGACCAGCCCTCCGAGAGAGCGCGCCGGATGATCTTCTCGTGGGCGAGCGCACTCAGCTTTTCGACCTCGGGGGCCAGCTTGGTTTCGATTTCGGACCTGGCCGCGGCCAGTTCCTCGGCGGTGGGGTTCTTGTCGCTCATGACGCGATCCTCTGAAACTCGATCGGTGCCGGTCGGGAAATCGACGTGCCTCCCGGCCCGCCCCGGCCGCGGGAAGCCCGGTGCACCTTGTATCCGGATATCAAGGCCGCCCTTCCGTCACCGCGTCGCGGTGGGAAGGGCGGCGGTATCAGCCGAAAAGGCCGCCGAAGAAGCCGCCGACCGCCTTGAACGGCGACAGCACCGCATCGCCGACATTATCGATCTCGGTGAACGCCTTGGCGACATTCCGGGCCGCCTGACCGACATCCAGCGCGACATTGATGTTGCAGCTCGCACCGATGCCCAGCGCGGCACCGACCTTGAGGCCGACCTGAAGCTTGCCGTCCTTGAAGTCGATATCGCCGTCGACCTTCGCGCCGATCTTGCCCGCATAGACGCCGCCGCCGACCTCGACACCGTTGCCGTTGGCGCTCTTCAGTCCGATATTGCCATCGGCGCCCACACCTGCGGATGCTTCGGCACCCAGACCGACCTTCGCCTTGACCTTGCCGTCACTGGCCAGCGGATTGAAGGTGACCTCAGCCTCGGCCTTCGCCTCAGCCTTCGCCGCTGCGTAGGCAGCGGCCTTCTGCTCGATCTTGGCACTCCCGATCTTGGTCTCGTTGCTGACGCCGGCCTTGACCGAGGCTTCCGCGACCGCCTTGGCAGCAGCAGAGATGCCGTCATAACCGAGATGGGTACCGGCTTTGGCACCCGCAGAGGCATCAGCCGCGACAGCGCCGGTCACGGTGTTCTCCACGTCGCCGTTCTTGTAGGCGTAAGACTTGCTGGCCTCGGCATGGGCCGCAACCTTGGTCGAGGCCTCTGCCGTCACGGCATTTTTGGTCACGGTCACGCCGGCCTTGTTCTCAAACGCGGCGGAGGCGTCGATCTTGTTCGTGGTCGTCAGCGACTTGCCGTCGCCGAGGTCGGTGGTGTTCCTGACCTCCTTGCCGGCCTCGGCACGCACCGCCCAGTTGGCGCTGGCGCCCTTGCCGAGATCGGAGGAATAGGTCGTCGTGCCGCCCTCGATCTTGACCTGAGCGACGGTCGTCGCCTCGCGAACCTTGTTGCCGTCGGTGTCGGTCGTCTTCGAAACGCCACCGGCAAGAACCTTGTCGATGGTCGCCTCGTGCAGATTGCCCTCCGCCAGCGCCTTTTCCTTGGCGGCCGCATTGAGCGTTTCTTCAATGCCCTTGGAGGCGACCTTCCAGCCCTTCTCTGTCACAAGATCCTTGATCTTGTCTTTGGCCTGAGTCGCCAGCGACTCCTGCGGGCTCGCCGTGTTCTTCACCGTGGCGTCGGCAGACTTCGAACGCTCGCGGCCTTCCTCGGAATCGGCGGTCTTCACCGCCGTCCTGCCGGCGTCGTCGCTGGTCACTTTCGCCCTGGCGTCATCGACGACCTTCCTGGCATCGGCGAGCTTCTGTTCGCCGGCCTTCAGGGCCTCGCCGGCGGCCTTCAGCTTCTGCTCGCTTTCCCCGTGGGCGATCTGCGCCTTGGCGAAATCGCTGCCCGCCTTGCCGGCCGGGTCCGACTTCGGATCGGCAACGGCGTTCTTGAACTTCGCCTCTGCCGCAGCGAGGTTTGCAGTCGCCGTCTTGTGGTCGCTCTCGGCTTCCTCCTGCGCCCTGGCAAGGTTCTTCACCGTATCGGTCGCACCGGTCACCGCGCGGCTGCCGTCGCGCAGATCCTTGTACGCGCGATCGATGTCCTGCTGCTGCTTGGCCTTCTGCTCCTGCGCGTTCTGCGCATCGGCCTTCTGAGCATCCCAGATGGCCGTGTGCTTGGCGGTGTTGTCGGCGATGGCATTCGCCTTATCCTGCGCCGCCTTTTCCGCGTCGAGCTTGGTCGACTTGGTTTCCTTCGTGACGTTGCCGTCGGCATCGACCTTGTAAGCCGTGCTCGCGTAGGTCTTCGCGCCATGGAGATCGGCATCCACTCCCCCCGTGGTGGAGCGCATGCCGGTCTCAATGTCCTTGGTAAAGTTCGGGTCCGTGCTCTTGCCGCTGCCGTCGATCTCCTTCAGGTGATCGGAGATCTTCTGATAGAGGGCCTCTCCGGCCTTCGCCTTGAGGCCAACCTCGGCGGCCGTCAGATCGACGGTCTTGCCGGACTGGTCCTGAACCGAGACCTTCACGCCGTCAGGGTTACCCTTCACGCCGGAGATCGAGACGTCGGCGGTCTTCTGCAGGAGCTGCTTGCTGTTCGGGTCGAACTGCGACGCAGACAGCGTCAGCTTCGACGTGAACGCCCCGCCCTCCCCCACCCGGGTGTCGGCCTTGAGGACGTCGACGGAAGATTTCTCCGCCACCGCGCTCTTCACATCGCCCGTCTTCGCATCGCCTGTCTTGGCAGCCTCGCTCTCGGCGAGCTTGATGGCTTCGGCGCCGGCGGTCAGCCCGATGGCGGCCTCACCGTCGACATGGGCATTCTCGCCGGGGCGCGCACCGCCCACGATAGACTTCAGAATATCGGGCGACAGCGCGTCGTTGCTGTTCTCCGGCCCGGAAACGGCATCGTCATTGCTCTTCATGATCAGACCTCACCCCATGTGACATCTCATCGAGCGGACGATCCCGCCCGGTCGAAGAATGCTCCAATGCTCCGGATCGGACACAGCCCCCGGCTCGCATCGTCCTGCGGACGAGCCGTTGGTGTCAATGCCGAGCGGAGTTTACCCAAAAGTACCGAAGTCAATTTCCCCGGTGATCTTTTCCCGGAAAGTGAACGGGGCTGAACCGCCCGCATTCCATCCCGGCCGTCATCGGTCTCCCGCCGGCGCTCCACCGCCATGGCGGCGCCGGTCTCGCCTTCAAAGGCGCCATCGTTCAGAGCGACGGTCCGGTTTCGGCGTTCATCGTTGTGCTCCCTCCCGGTCAGGACCGTCGGGCCCTGCATTCCGGTGAGAGGAAATCTAGGCGCCGCCGATGACACCAACCTTACAGGCTGCTCAGGACCGCAGATTTCACGCGACCGCCTTCGCCACCCACTCCGGGCGCCGGCGACGGGCCACCGGCACAGCACTGCGCCGGCCATCCGCGCGGAACTCAAAGAGGCGATAATCCCCGCACAGCATCACGGCCTGAACGACGCCGTGCCGGCCCGTCAGGTGCATCGTGAAGCGCACGTCCGCCCGGCGCCGGATGGCGGGCGCGAAAGCGTCGAGCCGGATGTAAAGGCCGGCGATGCGTTCGGCGGTGGCCATGGAAAGCGCGGGCTCCCGGAGGCCCTGTTCCGTAACGACGCGCCTGCCACGCCCGCGCCGCCGCCCCTGTCTTGAGACCGGGCGACCGAGCCGCTACGCTGGGCTCCGCGCCGGGCCTGTCTGCCATGGCAGACACGGGCCTGTATCAGGCGCGCAGCGGAATTGAGGGGCAAGACGAACCAATGCCGGCCAGCAGGAATATCGAGACAATCGTTCAGGACCGGTATCAGAGCGCCCTTGATTTCGCAGATGCGGTCCGGTCCGATATTGTCTCTTTTCCCTATGACCGGCTTTTTCTGGCCGTCGTCGTCTTCCTTGTTTTCTTCCTGCTCAGAAAGCCCTTCCGTCACCTGCTGTTCGTCGTAGCCGGCAAGTTCTTCATCGGCAACACCCACGCCTTCCGCGAAAGCCTCTATCAGGTGCTGAGAGGGCCGGTGGAGCTGTTCTCCGCCGTCATCGGCACCTATTTCGCCTTCGAGATCATGCGTAATGGCGAGGATGGCTTCATTGCGCGGGTATCGGAACAGGTGGTCGGCACGCTGTTCATCGTGCTCGCCTACTGGGCCATGTTCGCCATCATCGGCCCCGTGACGGAACGGATCCGGCCCGGCGCCGGCCATCTGTCCGATTCCGGCATCGACTGGCTGCGCAAGGCCACGCGGGCGCTGATCGCCTTTTTCGCCGTGGCGGCCGTGCTGCAGCAATGGGGCGTGCGCATCGGCCCGATGCTGGCCGGCATGGGCATTGCCGGCGCCGCGGTGGCGCTGGGCGCGCAGGTGCTGTTCAAGAACCTGATTTCCGGCGTGCTCATCCTGATCGAGCGCCGGGTGCAATATGGCGACTGGATCAAGGTGCAGGGCGTCATCGAGGGCACGGTGGAGAGCATCGGTTTCCGCTCCACCCGCATCCGCCAGTTCGACGATTCCGCCGTGCAGGTCCCGAATGCCGACCTCGCCGACAATGCCGTGATCAACTACACGCAGATGCGCCGCCGCCGCATTTTCTGGCTGATCGGTGTGCCCTATTCGACCACCATCGAACAGTTGCGCCAGATTCAGCACGAGATCGAAGCCTATATCCAGGGCAACGCGGCGTTTGTCGACAAGGACACCGCATCGACCTTCGTGCGGATCGACTCGTTCGGCGCGTCCGCCATCAACATCATGGTCTATTGCTATACGACCACGACCCGCTGGGGCGAGTGGCTGCAGGTAAAAGAAGAGCTGGCGTACCGGATCATGGAGATCGTTCTCGGCGCCGGCTCGAGCTTCGCCTTCCCCTCAACCTCAGTCTATGTCGAAACGCTCCCGGGCGAGAAGCCCGATATCTTCGTGCCACCTGACGCCGCTGCAAAACCAACCGCTGCCGGATGAAGAGGTGCAGGCGGCAACCCGTCGAGCCGGATGGTTCTCCTCAACATGAATGCGGCCAGCCCGATGCCCGGCTGCCGGCTTGCGGGGCATGCGGAACGCCGCGCATCGCCCCCCCCCCAGGGAAACCGAACACATTGTTCCCGGCCTCTGCGATTGACCGCCATCGCCTGATCGCTTGCCGAGCAACCAACCGTCGTCGACGCTACCATAGGTCGCATTTCGACCATCAGAAAGTGTGCGAGAGTTGAGTCTCAAAAATGTGCACACAAGGGGATGACGGACTGAGAATCGGTCAGATGAAGAAGTGGCGCGGTCTTGCCACTGGCGACGACAAGACCCGACAGCGACCATGGCTTCGTGCTCATCGCCATCGTCCGTATTCACGGACGCGTGAATTCGCCAATGCGGGCGGTTTTAAAATTGGTCGAGCATAAATAGATATTTATCA
>NZ_DAISHT010000033.1:0-12515 GCF_036822375.1 Pseudoxanthobacter sp.
ACTTCGCAGCTTCCGCGTCCATGGTGGCTCCTTGCGTTTGAACGGGTCGAGTTCGATGAACTTGTTGCGGTTAAGTTCTGGAACTTGAGGGGTTTTCGAGGATGAGTCCCGCCCTGCCGGCGAGGCCCGCCCGGGGTCAGTGACCCGGGTGAACCGCGTCGTTGAGATACATGCAGGTAAGGACGGTGAAGACGTAGGCCTGCAGGAAGGCCACCAGAACCTCAAGGGCGGTGATGGCAACCGTCATGGCCAGAGGCAGGACCGAACCGATCCAGCCGCCGATGCCGAGGGCGCTGAGCGTGACGATCAGACCCGCGAACACCTTAACGGTGATGTGGCCCGCCAGCATGTTGGCAAAGAGACGAACGGAGAGGCTGATCGGACGAGAGATGAACGAGATCACCTCGATCGCCGTCACCAGCGGCACCAGAATGCCGGGCACGCCTTCCGGAACGAAGAGCTTGAGGAAGCCGAAGCCGTGCTTGGCGAAGCCGGCAATCACCACCGTCAGGATCACGATCATCGCCAGAGCGAACGTGACGATGATATGGCTGGTGACGGTGAAGAAATAGGGGAACAGGCCGAACAGGTTCGCGACCAGCACGAACATGAACACCGAGAACACCAGCGGGAAGAACTTCATGCCCTCCGCGCCGGCCGAACTTCGCAATGTTCCGGCTACGAACTCGTAAGAGAGTTCGGCTGCCGACTGCCAGCGCGACGGCACGAGACCGCGCCCCCGGGTGCCGAGCACGAGAAATGCCACGGACACCGCAACCACGACGACCATAAACAGCGACGAATTGGTGAACGACAGGTCCACGCCGCCAATATTGACATCGAGGACCTTGAAGATCCGGAATTGATGGATCGGATCGTTGGACACCTGCCGAACCCCTCGTGCCGGCGGACTTCAGCCCGCGTTGTCGTTCCACATGCCGCACAAAGCCATACAGCCTCGCGCCGGCGCTGTCATTTGCGTTCGTCCTGCCCGCCCTGCGACGGACGGTCCAGACGCTGCTCCGGCTGCGGCACATGACCGACGGCCCGGAGCACATTCATAATGCCGGCCGCGAAGCCAAGCAGCAGGAACACGATCAGACCAAAGGGCAAGGTGCCCAGCAGCCAGTCCAGCCCCCACCCGATCGCTCCGCCGACGGCTATGCCGCCGATGAATTCGGAGGAGAGCTTCATCGCCTGGCTCCACCCGGCCGTAGCCGAGACCGGAGCAACCGGCGATACCGGCACCGCCGCCCGGCGCGACCGCGCCTGGTCGCCGATAGCGGCATTGATCTTCCTGCGCCGGGCCTCCAGCGCCGCGTCGTCGGGCGGCGCATCCGCGCCGGCTCCTTCGGCCGCTTTGCCGGCTGCCGGACCGCGGGACGAACCGTCATGGGGATCAGACATCGACGCCACCTCCCCTGAAGACCATCCCGGTTATCCGGAACCCGAAAACGGGCGCACAATAGTCGGGCGCCGGACGCCCTGTCAAGGCAAGCGAAGAAGCTCTTAACAGGCTGATGAATTTGGATAATTTCCAGTTCTTCCGTCCTGCGACAATCGGCGCTGTGCAGGCAGTGCCGATTGGCAGCGCAGTCATCCCGCGTCGCGGAAGCTCTCGGCGGTCCGCAGGTCCACGGAAACCACCTGCGAGACGCCGCGTTCCACCATCGTCACGCCGAAAAGCCGCTGCATCCGGGCCATGGTGATCGGATTGTGGGTAATCACCAGAAAGCGCGTGTCGGTGCGGCGCGTCATTTCCACAACCAGATCGCAGAATCGCTCCACATTGGCGTCGTCGAGCGGCGCGTCGACCTCGTCGAGCACGCAGATCGGCGCAGGATTCGTGAGAAACACCGCAAAAATCAGCGCCATAGTGGTCAGCGCCTGCTCGCCGCCGGACAGCAGCGTCAGCGTCTGCGGCTTCTTGCCGGGCGGACGGGCGATCAGTTCCAGCCCCGAATCCAGCGGGTCTTCGGAATCGACCAGCGCCAGTTCGGCCGTGCCGCCGTTGAAAAGGTGTGTGAACAACTGGCGGAAATGGCCGTCGACGATGCCGAACGCCCGCAACAGGCGCTCGCGTGCCTCGCCGTTCAGCGTGGCGATTCCCTGCCGCAGGCGCCGGATGGCCTCGGTCAGGTCGTCGCGGTCGGCAATCAGGCCGTCGCGGCGGGTTTCCACCTCGGCCGCCTCGTCTTCGGCCCGCAGATTGACCCCGCCGAGCCGCTCCCGCTCCGCCTTCAGGCGCTCAAGGCGGGTTTCGATGCCGGCCGGGTCCGGCAGCGGCGCGGCGGCATCGAGGCCGGCGATGGCGATCAGTTCGCGCGGCGCGCAGTCCAGCGTCTCGGCGACCTGCCGTTCGGTTTCCGCGCGGCGGTCGCGGGCGGCGGCAAGGCGCTCCTCGGCACGGGCGCTGCCTTCGCGGGCCGCCGAAAGGGCGGCCAGCGTTTCGCGGGCCAGCCGGTCGGCCTCCGTAAGCCGGCGCTCCCCGGCGGTGCGCGCCTCCGCCGCGGCGAGGCGGGCGGTTTCCGCCGCCCCGGTCTCGCGCTCCATATCGCGGCGGCGACGGGCGTGGTCGTCGGGCGCCTCGATGAGCGCGATGCGCTCGTCTTCGATTTCCTCGCGGCGGGCCCGGAGATCGGCGCTGCGGCCGGCGGCCTCGCGGGCGCGCAGCGCCACCGCCTCGCGCTCGCGCGCGATGGCGGCAAGGCGGCGGATGCGCAGATCGTGTTCGCGGCCCGCCGCCGCGGCCTCCGCGGTCAGGTCCGTCAGCCGGGTGCGGGCCGCGGCCGCCCGGGCGGCGAGACGGGCGATATCGGCTTCCTGCGCCAGCGGCGGCGGCAGGTCTTCAAGGGCGATGGCCGCGTCCTCGCAGACCAGCCGGGCCTGCGCCACATCCGCGGCGCGGCGTGCGGCCAGATCGGCCAGCGTGGCCCGGCGGCGCTCCAGTTCGCCGGCCGCCCGCTCGGCGCGCACGAGAGCCTCGCGCGCGGCGGTCGCCGCACGCTGGCGGTCGCGCGCCGCGTCGCGCGCCTGCCGGTCGCAGGCCGTTGCCCGGGCGACCGCCGACCGGGCGTCGGCGAGCGCCGCGCGGGCGCGATCGCGCAGGGCAGCGGCACCGGCACGGCCGGCCTGCAGCGCTGCCAGCCGGTTGCGCTGCGCCAGCCGCTGGGCCGCCGGCCCGGGCGCCTCGGCGGATGCGGTGAAGCCGTCCCACCGCCACAGATCGCCTTCGCGGCTGACGAGGCGCTGCCCCACGGCCAGCGTGCCTTGCAGCCGCGCGCCGTCGGCCCGCGGCACGATGCCGACCTGCGCCAGCCGGCGCGCCAGCTGGGCCGGCGCCCCGACCACAGCCGAAAGCGGCACAAGCCCGGCCGGCAGGGGCGGATCGTGCGGGCCGCAGGGCGCACCGGCCCAGTGCGCGGCCGCCTCCGCCTCCAGCGCGGCATCGAGATCGGCACCGAGCGCGGCCGCCAGCGCAACCTCGAAGCCCGGCTGCACGTCCATGGCATCGAGAACCGGCGCAAAGCCGCCGGCGGCGCCGGCCGCCAGAATGCCGGCCAGCGTTTCGGCCTCGGTTTCAAGGCGTTGCAGGGCGGCCTCGGCCTCGGCGGCCGGGCCGTGGGCGGCCGCCTCGTCAAGGCGGGCGGACTGCAGGCCGGCCTCGGCCGCAGCCACCGCCTCCTCGGCGGCGACCGCGCCGTCCGTCGCGTCTTCAAGGGCGATGCGCGCCTCTTCCGCGCCGCTGTCGGCGGCAAGGCGGGCCGCGGCCTCGGCGCTGTCGCGCTCAAGGGCGGCGAGTTCGCGCGTCAGATCATCGAGACGCCGGGCGCTCTGGGCGGCCTCGCGCTCAAGGGCGGTGCGGCGGGCGGCGGCCTCGGCACCGAGGCGGGTGGCGGCGGCCAGTTCCGCCTCCGCCGTCTCAAGAGCTGCGCGGGCAGCCTGCAACTGCGCCTCGGCGTCGCCGGCCCGCGCCTCGGCATCGGCCTGTTCGGCGGCCAGCGTTTCGGCCTCGTCGGCCAGAGCCGCACCCGCCGCCGCAGCCTCCCCGGCCAGCCGGTCCTCGCGCGCGGTGTCGCCGGCAAGCTGGGCGATGCGGCGTTCCAGTTCGGCCAGGCGCTCGCGGGCGCGCCGTTCTTCCCCGGCAAGGGCCTCGGCGGCCGCCTGCAGGCGCGCCAGCGCCGCACCGGCCGCCGCTTCGCGCTCGCGCAGCCCGGGCATCGCCGCCGCGGCGATGGCGTGATCGCGCGCCGCATCGGCCTGCGCGGCGGCAGCAGCCTCGGTGCCGGCGCGGGCCTGCTCCAGCGTGTCGCTGATTTCGGCCACCAGCGCGCGCGCGGCGATCCATTTCAGATAGAACAGCGTCGCCTCGCCCTTGCGGATCTCGCCCGACAGGGCGCGGTAGCGCGCCGCCTGCCGCGCCTGTCGCCGCAGGCCTTCGAGCTGGCTGCCGATCTCGCCCAGCACATCTTCCAGACGCGCGAGATTCTGTTCCGCCGCCTTCAGCCGCAATTCGGCCTCGTGGCGGCGGGAATGCAGGCCCGAGATGCCGGCCGCCTCTTCCAGAATGCGCCGGCGCGCCGATGGCCGGGCCGCGATCAGCTCGCCGATCTGACCCTGCCGCACCATGGAAGGCGAGCGCGAGCCGGTCGAGGCATCGGCAAAAAGCAGCTGGACATCGCGGGCGCGCACCTCGCGGCCGTTGATGCGATAGGCAGAGCCGGCGCCGCGCTCGATCCGCCGCGAGACTTCCAGAAAATCGGCGTCGTTGAAGGCCTGCGGCGCCGTCCGGGCGGTGTTGTCGAGCACGAGGGCCACTTCGGCGCGGTTGCGCGCCGGCCGGCGGGCGGAGCCGGAGAAAATCACGTCGTCCATATCGGTGGCGCGCATGTTGCGGGATGAGTTTTCACCCATCACCCAGCGCATCGCCTCCACCAGATTGGACTTGCCGCAGCCGTTGGGGCCGACGACACCGGTCAGCCCCGGCTCGATCGGCACCTCTGTCGGCTCCACAAAGGTCTTGAAGCCGGCAATGCGCAGCTTCACGAACTGCATGGCCGCCCCTCAACGCCGAAAACCCCGCTGCCGGCGACGGCAGCAGGGCAGATTGCGGCAGCAGCCGGTGCGGGCGGCCGGCCGGCCCGGGGGTGGCCGGCCGTCAGTCGGCCCGCCTTCAGTTGGCGGGCCCCGCCTTGGCCGCAGCGGCATCGATGGCCTTGGCGAAGGCATCGATCGACTGCTCCCCGGTCAGCTTCTGCCCGTTGAGGAAGAACGTCGGCGTGGCATTGACGCCGAACTGCTTGTAGGCGGTCTCCTTGACCGTGTTGATCTGGTCAAGGAGCTTCTGGTTGGAAAGGCAGGCCTCAAAGCTCATCTGCGTGAACCCGGCCTGCTTGGCCATGGAAAGCAGACCGCTCAGCGGATCCTGAACGAAGGCCCAGTCCTTCTGATTGTCGAAGAACAGGTCCACCATGTCGTAATACTTGTCCTGCGGGGCGCAGCGCATCAGCATGGTGGCGGCCGTCGCGACCGGGTCGAGCGGGAAGGCGCGGAAGATGAAGCGCACCTTGCCGGTCTCGATGAAATCCTTCTTCAGCGCCGGCCAGGTGCCGGCGTGGAAAGCCGCGCAATGCGAGCACGTCATCGAGGCGTATTCGACGATGGTGACCGGCGCATCCGCCTTGCCGAGCGCGATATCGGGCAGAACGCTCTGGTCCATCAGGGCCTTGACGTCGACGGTGGCCTCCGGCGCGCTTTCCTGCGCATGAGCGCGCTGACTCACGGCCGGGGAACCGGCGATGCAGAAGGCCGCGGCCACGGTCAGCGCGAGGGCGCCGACGGTGTCGGGAAGACGACGACGGATCAGTTTCAAGGGGCGGCTCCTGAGCAAAGGCAGAGGGCGGGCCGGCACGAGCCCGCACGACAGCAGACCGGAGCCCGCCCGGCAAACGCCGGGGGCAAACCGGGTTCGCCGCACGCGGATTAGCCGGCCGGACCGCCAGAGGCAACGCACAAAATGAGGCAAATGCGTGGTCGCCGCCCCGCGACACGCGCGGCCGGCCGGCGACAGTGCGCGATCAGGAACCGCGGCGGCCGCGCTCCGGCGGCGGCGGCGCGGCGCCCAGAACGCCCCGTCCCAGCCGCTTCAGCGCCCCGGCAAGGCCGGGGGCACAGCCGGTTTCCACCACCGCCTCAAGGCGGGTCTGCTCGCTCTGGTCGAGCGGCCGCAGCCGGCGGTGGCCGGTTTCCGGCAGCGGCAGCGGCGGGCGCTGCACAACCTTGACCCGGTCCACCGCGCGCCAGCCGAACAGCGCGTTCACCCGCTCGGCGATCAGCGGCGCCTGATGGGTGATGAGCACGGCGCCGGGCCCGTCCGCCCGCACGATGAGGGTGCCCGGCCGCGGGCCGTCGTCATGCGGCAGCCGGCGCGGCCAGCGGATGCACTCCGGCCGGGTGCGGGCCGCGAGATTCGAATCGACGATCTCGGGCCACAGCGTCACGATCTCGCCGGAGGCGAAGCCGCGACGGCGGCAGGCGTCCTCGATCGCCGGAGCGATCAGGTCGGCGAGCGGCCGGGCACCGCGGCGGCCGTTGAGAATGCGGTTCGGCGGGCTCATGGCGACGGCATCTCCGGCGAAAGCAAAGCGGCAGGCGCCGCACGCGGGGTGCGGCAGCTGCGGCAGGCTGCACGGCGGCAGCCGGCCGCACCGGCATTCTAGGCCAACGCGGCCGCAATCGCACGCCCGCAGACGGCCGCCGGCCCGCCGCCCGGCGGCGACGCGCCGGGATCAGGCCTCGCTGAACTGGTCGAAGGAGCGCAGCGCGTCGGCGGCATACATCAGCGACGGGCCGCCGCCCATGTAGACGCACAGCGCCAGCACCTCGCAGACCTCGGCGCGCGTGGCGCCAAGCTCCTTCAGCGCCTTGGTGTGAAACCCGATACAGCCATCGCAGCGCAGCGCGACGGCAATCGACAGCGCCATGAATTCCTTGGTCTTCTTATCGAGCGCACCGTCCGCGGTGGCCGCCTTCGCCATGGCACCGAAGCCGGCCATGGTGTCCGGCACGGCCTTACGGAGCTGGGCGGTGTACTGCGAGATATCGGCGATCAGCGCCTTGTAGTCCTTGGCCATCGCGGGGGTCCTCTGCGTTCCAATATATTCGCATCATACGATATACGAATATATAGATTCAAGCGCAAAACCGCCGGCCGTCGCGGCCACGCCGCTCAGGCCCGCTTCGCCACCCGGCAAAACGGTTCTAAGGTGCCGCCGCGGGGTTTGCTGCCGTGCGCCCCCTTGCCGTGGGCGTGCGCCCGTCGTTGCCGTATGCCATCGTTGCTGCGTGCGAGCTCCGCCCGATACCGCCTCCCCGATACTGCCTGCCCTGACGGACGCCTGCCGATGCCTGTTGCCGCTGCCGACCTTCTTGCGTGGTACGACCGACACGCCCGCACCCTGCCCTGGCGCGTGGGTCCGGCGGCGCGGAAGGCGGGCGGGCGGGCAGACCCCTACCGGGTGTGGCTTTCGGAGGTGATGCTGCAGCAGACCACGGTTGCGGCGGTGAAGGACTATTTTCATCGCTTCACCACGCTGTGGCCCACGGTCGGCGCTCTGGCGGCGGCCGACGACGAGGCGGTGATGAAGGCGTGGGCCGGCCTTGGCTACTATGCCCGCGCGCGCAACCTGAAACGCTGTGCCGAGGTCGTGGCCCGCGAGCGCGGCGGGCGCTTTCCGGAGACCGAAGCGGGGCTGCTCGCGCTGCCGGGCATCGGGGCTTATACCGCGGCCGCTGTCGCCGCCATCGCCTTCGGTGCGCCGGCGGCCGTCGTCGACGGCAATGTGGAACGCGTCGTCACCCGCGTGCTGGCTCTGGCAACGCCGCTGCCCGCCGCCAAGGCGCCGGTGCGGGCCTTCGTCGCCACGCTGGTGCCGCCGGACCGGCCGGGCGAGTTCGCCGAGGCGATGATGGATCTGGGCGCCACCCTCTGCTCGCCGCGGCGGCCGGCCTGCGCGCTCTGCCCGTGGTCGGGCGGCTGCGCGGCGCGGGCGGCTGGCACGCAGGAAAATTTTCCGGTGAAGGCACCGAAGCCCGACCGGCCGGTGCGCCGTGGCGCGGCCTTCGTCGCCATCCGGCCCGACGGCGCGGTGCTGGTGGAAAAGCGGCCGGAAAAGGGGCTGCTCGGCGGCATGACCGGGGTTCCGACCAGCGCCTGGGTGACGGCGGAAGGCAGCGCGCCGAAGAAGCGCGGACGGCCGGCGAAAGCGACCGCACCCGCCGCGCTGCCGGCCGCCGGAGCCGGGGCTGCGCCCTTCCCCGCCGGCTGGCAGCGCATGACGGCGCCGGTGGAACACACCTTCACCCACTTCCATCTGGTGCTTGAGGTGTGGCTGGCGCACGTTCCGGCCGGCCACCCGGCCGGTGACGGCTGGTGGTCGCCGGCCGGTGCGCTTCAGGGCGAGGCGCTGCCGAGCGTGTTTCGCAAGGTGCTGGCCGCCGCAGGCCTGTGAGCGGGCCCCGCCGGCCGGCAACGAAAAAGGGCGCCCCGGCCCGGCCGGAAGCGCCCTTTGTTCAGTGCCGGTGCGGCGGTTGCGCGGGCCTCACGCCGGCCGCGCCCGCAGCGCCTCGCGCAGCGTGTCGATCGGCTCGCGCCGGCCGCCCTGCTCCAGATGCCAGAACGTCCAGCCGTTGCAGGCATCGAAGCCCTGCACCAGCGCGCCGACCTTGTGGATGGAACCGACATGCGTGCCGGATTCAAGCGAGCCGTCGGCCCGGACGGTGGCCCGGTGCAGGCCGCGCGAACAGGTCAGTTCCGCGCCCGGCTGCACCAGCCCGGCTTCGATGAGCGAGCCGAACGGCACGCGCGGCGCCGCGCGCTTGCCCGTCACCACTTCCAGCGAGGCCGGCGGGGCCGGCTCCACGGCGGCGATGCGCGCCTCCGCGGCGGCGGCATAAGCCGGCTCGCGCTCGATGCCGATGAAGCGGCGGCCGAGGCGGCGGGCAACCACGCCGGTGGTGCCGGTGCCGAAGAACGGATCGAGCACCACGTCGCCGGGATTGGTCGACGACAGCAGCACCCGGTAAAGCAGCGCTTCCGGCTTCTGCGTCGGATGCACCTTCAGCCCGTCCTCGCCCTTCAGCCGCTCGCCGCCGGAACAGATCGGCAGCGTCCAGTCGGAGCGCATCTGCAGGTCTTCGTTGAAGGCCTTCAGGGCGTGATAGTTGAAGGTGTAGCTCTTCGCGTCCTTGTCGCGCGAAGCCCAGATCAGCGTCTCGTGGGCATTGGCGAAGCGCCGGCCGCGAAAATTCGGCATCGGGTTCGACTTCACCCACACCACATCGTTCAGCAGCCAGAACCCGAGGTTCTGCAGGCACGAGCCGACGCGGAAGATGTTGTGATAGGAGCCGATCACCCAGATCGTGCCGTTGGGCTTCAGCACACGACGGCAGGCCGCCAGCCACGCGCGGGTGAAGGCATCGTAGGCCTCGAACGATTCGAACTGGTCCCAGGCATCGTCGACGGCATCGACCCGGCTCTGGTCCGGGCGGTGCAGCGCGCCTTCGAGCTGCAGGTTGTAGGGCGGATCGGCAAAGATCACGTCCACCGAGCGCGGAGGCAGGCTCATGAGATGGGCCACGCAATCGCCCAGCAGGATGCGGTCGAGCGGCAGGCGCGCGTCCGCCTCTGCGGCCATGGCCGGAGAGAACACAGGGGAATGCGTGGCGTCGCGCGGAGCGGCGCGGCGTCCGTTCGTGGGCATCGGAATCTCTTGGGAAATGCGGGACGCCCCGGAGGACGTCCCGCTTTGGATCGGGCTCATTGCGACGCAGCACCTCACGCAATTCGCATGGGTAAGGTCGCCCGATCCTGGTAAAGGCGCGGTTAAGGCGAATCAGAAAATCGCTGTTGAATCAGCCTGTTGGTGGTAATGGTTTATTTACCATCCCATGTAAGGCGCCTGATTTTCCTGAGAGATCGCGCGCCTTCTCAGCGCGCCGCCTTGAAGGGCGCCATGCCGGCGCGCGCCAGCGCGTCCACGCGCTCGTTACCCTCGTGGCCGGCGTGGCCCTTCACCCAGTGCCACTCCACCTGATGGTTCCGGGTGGCGGCATCGAGGCGCTGCCACAGTTCGGCGTTCTTCACCGGCTTCCTGTCGGCGGTCTTCCAGCCGTTGCGCTTCCAGCCGTGAATCCAGTTCATGATGCCGTTGCGCACATACTGGCTGTCGGTGAAGAGGTCGATCGCCATCGACCGCTTCAGGCTTTCCAGCGCGGTGATGGCGGCCAGCAGTTCCATGCGGTTGTTGGTGGTTTCCGCCTCGCCGCCGCACAGCTCCTTCTCATGGCCGTTCCAGATCAGCAGCACGCCCCAGCCGCCGGGGCCGGGATTGCCGCTGCAGGCGCCGTCCGTATAAGCCGTCACGCGCGGGGCGGCCGGTGCGGCCGCGGTCTCGTCGCTCATCGCTTTTGCTTCCCCCTGCCTCACAGCAGGCCATAGTCGCGCGCACTGGCGACCGCGCGGTGGAAGCGCAGTTTGCCCAGATATTCCAGCGGGTCCTTCGGCACCACCAGCGCCCCCGGCGGCACGCGCAGCCAGTCGTGCAGGCGCGTCAGCAGAAAGCGCACGGCCGCGCCGCGCGCCAGCACCGGCAGCGCGGCCACCTCCGCCGGGCCGAGCGGCCGCTCGCGGCAATAAGCGGTCAGCAGCGCCTGCCCCTTGGTGAAATTGAAGGCGCCGTCCGGCTCGAAGCACCATGCGTTAAGGCAGATGGCGAGGTCGTAGGCCAGAAAGTCGTCGCACGCGAAATAGAAATCGATCAGCCCCGACAGCCGGTTGCCGAGGAAGAACACGTTGTCGGGAAAGAGATCGGCATGGATCACGCCCGCCGGCAGGCCCTGCGGCCAGCCGGCCGCCAGCGCCGCAAGCTCGCCGCCGATTTCGGCGGTAAGGCCCGGCGCCACGCTGTCGGCCCGGTCGGCCGACTGGGCAAACAGCGGCGCCCACGCCGCCTGCCCGAGGGCGTTCGGCCGCACGAGACCGAACCCCTCGCCGGCCAGATGCAGGCCCGCCAGCGCCCGGCCCACGCCGGCGCAGTGCTCCACCACCGGCCGGCGCGGCCACATGCCTTCCAGAAAGGTGACGAGCGCCGCCGGCCGGCCGGCCAGCTCGCCGAGCGTCGCGCCGTCGCGCGCCGCCACCGGCTGCGGGCAGATCACGCCGCGCCGCGCCAGATGCTGCATCAGCCCGAGAAAGAACGGCAGGTCGCCGGGATCGACGCGCTTCTCGTAGAGCGTCAGGATGAAGTGCCCTGCAGTCGTCTGCAGCAGGAAATTGGTGTTCTCGACACCTTCGGCAATGCCCTTGCAGGAGAGCACGCGCCCGATGTCGTAGCGTGCGACGAAGCGGGCCAGATCCTCGTCGGCAACTTCCGTATAGACGGCCATGGGAGAAAACGTCCGTGTGGGCCCCGCCGCCGGCGCGGCCGCGGGGAATCGGGGAAAGCCGCGGGCGGCTTATTCGGCGGCGCTGCGGGCGGCAGCCGTGGCGCGCAGCTCGCGCGGCACGGCAAAAGAAATCGTCTCTTCGGCCGTGCGCACTTCTTCCACGCTCACTGTGAAGCGGGTGGCGAAGCTGTCGATGATCTCTTCCACCAGCACTTCCGGTGCCGAGGCGCCGGCGGTGATGCCGAGCGTGGCGATGCCCTCGAAATCGGCCCAGTCGATATCGCCGGCGCGCTGCAGCAGCACGGCCCGGCGGCAGCCCTCGCGCTCGGCCACCTCGCGCAGGCGCTGCGAGTTGGAGGAGTTCGGCGCCCCCACCACGATCATCGCCTCAACCCGGTGCGCCACCGCCTTCACAGCTTCCTGACGGTTGGTGGTGGCGTAGCAGATATCGTCCTTGTGCGGCGGCTGGATGGCCGGGAAACGGCTCTGCAGCACGGCAACGATATCGCGGGTGTCGTCGACGGAAAGCGTGGTCTGGGTAATCCACGCCAGATTCTGCGCATCGCGCGGCGTAAAGGTGCGGGCGTCCTCCACCGTCTCCACCAGCGAAACGGCGCCGGGGGGAAGCTGGCCCATGGTGCCCACCACTTCCGGATGCCCGGTATGGCCGATCAGCACCACCTCGCGGCCGCGGCGGAACTGCACATCGGCCTCCTTGTGCACCTTGGAAACCAGCGGACAGGTGGCATCGAGATAGAACAGGCTGCGATAGCGCGCCGCCTCCGGCACCGATTTCGGCACACCGTGGGCCGAAAAGATAACCGGCTGCGCGGTCTCCGGAATCTCGTCCAGCTCCTCCACGAAGACCGCGCCCTTGGTCTTCAGCGATTCCACGACATATTTGTTGTGCACGATCTCGTGGCGCACATAGACCGGCGCGCCGTAGCGCTGCAGGGCGAGTTCCACGATCTGGATGGCGCGGTCGACACCGGCACAGAAGCCGCGCGGCGCACACAGCAGAACGGACAGCGCGGGCTTTGCGGACGGCACGGGCCCGGCGGACGGGACGG
>NZ_DAISHT010000033.1:12615-15347 GCF_036822375.1 Pseudoxanthobacter sp.
ACGGGCCCGGCGGACGGGACGGAGCCGGCGGACAGCGCGGGCCCGGCAGGGGCATCCGTCTGGCTGGACATGTGCGTTTGGCTGGACATGCGCGGGCTCGCTCGCACGCCGGGCCGCGGGCAAGCCCGCGGAAAACCGGCCGTTTCGGATCGGCTGGCAATAGAGGAATGCAGGGTGGCGAAGTCAAGGCGCCGATGCAAGCCCCGCGGTGCCGTGTGCCGCGCACGCCCGCACCTCACCGGATGCCTTTGCGCGTGCCCCGGTGACGCGGGCCGGCGGACCGGCTATCAAGATCACGTGTGTACACCGCATGGCGCGGCCGCTGCCGAAGGATCGGCCCCCGCCCCGCCCCTCATTCCGGAGAAGCCGTTCGATGAGTCCGAAGCGTTTCGCCGCCCGCTCCGCCGCACAGGCCCTCGGCCTTGGTGCCCTGTTGCTTCTGGCGGGATGCGGCGGCGGTGAAAGTCTCATGCCCTCGGCCGATTCCACGCTCGGCAAGCTGCTGCGCGGCACCTCCGAGCAGCCGCAGGAGCTGGCGCCGGAGCTGCTCGCCCCGCGGATGACCTGCCCGCCGGTCACCATCCGCTCCGGCCTGCAGACCTGGCAGCAGTTCGCCGGCCCCGGCAACGACCCGATGATGCTGCGCTATCAGGGCACCATCGGCGAAACCGCGCGCCAGTGCTCCGATGCCGGCGACCAGATGTCCATCAATGTCGGCATCGCCGGCCGTGTGCTGACCGGCCCCAAGGGCGGCCCGGGCTCTGTGGCGCTGCCGGTGAAGATCACGGTGGCCGATTCGGACGAGAAGACGCTCTATTCCAAGGTCTTCCGCGTGCCGGTCAGCATCAGCGACGCCAACGGCGTGGCATGGTCGGTGGTGCAGGACAACATTCTCGTGCCCAAGCGCGACGATCTCGTCATCTTCGTCGGCTTCGACCTGCCGGCCGCCGCGCGCAAGCCCGCGCCGCCGGCCGGTGCGGGCGCCGACGCCCCGCTCGATCCCTGATCGCGCGCCGGCCGGATCGCGCCTGCCCTGATCGCGCGCCTGCCGGGATAATCCCGGCGGGCGATTGACTTCTGCAACGCACAGGGCCATTGCTCTCAGCACCCGGCAGGCAGCATCGCGGCCTGCCGCGGCCTGTTGTCCGCACGCGGGCAGCGGGCCGGACCAGATCCCGCGCGGGAGAGACCGTGCCGGCAGCCGCACAGGGCCAGACAGCGCCCGGCGCAGCCACCGGCCCGGCGCCGAAGGAGCAACCGCCCCGGAAACTCTCAGGCAAAGCGGACCGCCACGGGATCAGCGATGCTCTGGAAAGCAGCCCGGCCACGGCAGACCCTCGGGTCCGCCGCCGTCAGTGCCTGCCGCCCGGCCGGTCTTTCCGGCTTCAGGGCGGAACGGGCCTGCGGCCGAAGGCTCACCGAAGGAGTAACCGCCGGCGTCACCCCGCCGGACGGGAAATCTCTCAGGTCCTGCGACAGAGGGGGCGTGGCATGGCAACCGTCCGATGTGACATCGTGGTCGCCAGCCGCGTCGATCCCTCTTTGCGCAGGAACGCCCCATGGCCGAGACGCCCGCCTCCTCCGAAGGCCTGAATTTCACCCCGCTCCACGAAGCCCATGTCGCGCTCGGCGCGAAGATGGTGCCGTTCGCCGGCTATGCCATGCCGGTGCAGTATCCGCTCGGCGTGCTGGGCGAACACAACTGGACGCGCGAGAACGCCGGCCTGTTCGACGTGTCGCACATGGGGCAGGCGCTGCTGGCCGGCCCCGACCACGCGACCACCGCCGCCGCCCTTGAGGCGCTGGTGCCGGCCGATATCCTCAACCTCGGCCGCGGCCGGCAGCGCTACACCCAGTTCACCACCGCCGATGGCGGCATCATCGACGACCTGATGGTCTCCCGTCCGCTGGCGGAAGACGAGGACGGCACGCTCGTCCTCGTCGTCAATGCGGCCTGCAAGGCCGGCGACTATGCCCACCTCGAAGCCCGGCTGCCGGCCGGCGTCTCCCTCATCCCGCAGGAAGGCCGCGCGCTGCTGGCGCTGCAGGGCCCGAAGGCGGCCGCGGTGATGGAGAAGCTGGCGCCCGATTCGGCGGCGATGGCCTTCATGGCCGCGCAGCCGATGACGGTGGCCGGCCTTTCCGCCCACGTCTCGCGCTCCGGCTATACCGGCGAGGACGGGTTTGAGATCTCCGTTGCCGGCGGCGATGCCGTCGCGCTGTGGAACGCGCTGCTGGCCGACGAGGCGGTGAAGCCCATCGGCCTCGGCGCGCGCGATTCGCTGCGTCTGGAGGCCGGCCTCTGCCTCTATGGCCACGACATCGACCTCACCACCAGCCCGGTCGAAGCCGCGCTGACGTGGTCGATCCAGAAGCGCCGCCGGCTGGAAGGCGGCTTCCCCGGTGCGGACCGCATCTGCCGCGAGATCGCCGAAGGCCCGGCGCGGCTGCGCGTCGGCCTGAAGCCGGAAGGCCGCGCCCCGGCGCGCGAAGGCACCGAGGTGCGCCTGCCCGGCGGCCCGGCCATCGGCACGGTGACCTCCGGCGGTTTCGGCCCCACGGCCGGCGGCCCGGTGGCCATGGGCTATGTCGAGGCGGCCCACGCTGCCCCCGGCACGGCGGTGGAACTGATCGTGCGCGGCCGTGCCCTGCCGGCCAGCATCGTCACGCTGCCGTTCGTGCCGAGCCGCTTCAGGCGCTGAGCCGGCGGCCCCGCGGGCCTGTCTTGCCGT
>NZ_DAISHT010000033.1:15447-25396 GCF_036822375.1 Pseudoxanthobacter sp.
GCCCGTCTTGTCTGCCCGCCTGCAACGGGCTCTCCCCGCCCCGGCGCACCGCTTGCATGGGGCCGGGCGGGCCCCAATCCCGTTCAAGAACCCCGGAAACAGGATTTCCTTTCCATGACCCTGCTGTTCTCCAAGGACCACGAGTGGCTGAAGGTTGAAGGCGACATCGCCACCGTCGGCATCACGACCTATGCACAGGCCCAGCTCGGCGACGTGGTGTTCGTGGAGCTTCCCGAGATCGGCCGCACGGTCGCCAAAGGCGACGATGCCGCCGTGGTGGAATCGGTGAAGGCCGCTTCGGAGGTCTATTCCCCGGCCTCCGGCGAGATCGTCGCCGTCAACGAGGCGCTGCCGGACGCCCCGCAGACCGTCAACGAGGCGCCGGAGACCGATGGCTGGTTCTTCAAGCTGAAGCTGTCGGATACCGCCGAACTCGCCGACCTGCTGGACGAGGCCGCCTACAAGGCCTTCGTCGACACCCTCTGAGGGCCCGACATGAGCGAAGCGCGGTTCACCGCCACCGTGCTGTGGCAGCGCGGCGCCGGTGAGGTCTTCACCGACAACCGCTACAGCCGCGGCCACCTGTGGTCGTTCGACGGCGGTGTCGCGGTGCCGGCCTCGTCGGCGCCCTCCAGTGTGCCGCTGCCGCTCTCGCGGGCGGATGCGGTGGACCCGGAAGAGGCGCTGGTGGCCGCCGTCTCCAGCTGCCACATGCTGTTCTTCCTCAGCTTCGCCGCGCGCGAAAAGCTGGTGGTGGAGCGTTACGAGGATGCCGCCACCGGCCTCATGGCGCGGCGCGACGACGGCCATGTGGCGATGACCGAAATCACGCTTCATCCCGCCATCGTCTTTTCCGGGGTGCGACGGCCCGACGCCGCCCTCCTCGCCGCCCTGCACCACGAGGCTCACGAGGCCTGCTACATCGCCCGTTCGGTCACCGCCCGCGTGACGGTGGCCGGGCCGGCGCCGGTCTTTGCCTGACTGCCGAAACCGGCGGGGCGCCCCGCCCCGCCGCGCTTTCCTCCCCGGATCACCGTTCATGCGCTATCTGCCGCTTACCCCCGCCGACCGCGCCGACATGCTCGCCGCCATCGGTGCCGAAGGGATCGAGACCCTTTTTGCCGATATCCCCGCCGACCGGCGGCTGGACGGCCTCGCCGACCTGCCGCGCGCGAAGACCGAGCCCGAGGTGCAGCGCCATCTCGGCCGCCTCGCCGCCCGCAACGTGGCGGCCGGCGACGTGCCGTTCTTCATCGGCGCCGGGGCCTATCGCCACCATGTGCCGGCGACGGTCGATCACCTGATCCAGCGCTCGGAATTCCTCACCTCCTACACGCCCTATCAGCCGGAAATCGCGCAGGGCACGCTGCAGGTGCTGTTCGAGTTTCAGACCCAGGTCGCCCGTCTCACCGGCATGGAGGTGGCCAACGCCTCCATGTATGACGGCTCCACCGGCACCGGCGAAGCGGTGCTGATGGCCCACCGCATCACCCGCCGCCGCAAGGCGGTGCTGGCGGGCGGGCTGCACCCGCATTATCGCGCCGTCGTGGAAACCCTGAGCGCCATGGCCGGCGATGCCGTGGTGGCTCTGCCGGCCGATCCGGCGGGCAAGGCCGATCTCCTCGCCGCCATCGACGACACGGTATCGTGCGTCGTGGTGCAGACGCCGGACTTCTTCGGCAACCTGCTGGATCTTCAGGCCGTTGCCGACAAGGCCCATGCCGCCGGCGCACTGCTGATCGCCGTCGTCACCGAGGCCGTGTCCTTCGGGGCGCTGGAGGCACCCGGCGCGCTCGGGGCCGACATCGTGGTGGCGGAAGGCCAGTCCATCGGCAACACGCTGAATTTCGGCGGCCCCTATGTCGGCCTGTTCGCCACGCGCGAGAAGTTCGTGCGCCAGATGCCGGGCCGCCTGTGCGGCGAGACAGTGGATGCCGACGGCGTCCGCGGTTTCGTGCTGACGCTTTCCACCCGCGAGCAGCACATCCGCCGCGACAAGGCCACGTCCAACATCTGCACCAATTCCGGCCTGTGCGCGCTGGCGTTCTCCATTCACATGACGCTGCTGGGCGAGACTGGCCTCACACGCCTTGCCGCGCTCAACCACGCCGCGGCCTGCGACCTTGCCGGCCGGCTGGCCGCGGTGCCGGGCGTGAGCGTGCTGAACGACACGTTCTTCAACGAGTTCACCATCCGCGTGCCGGGCGATGCCGCGGCGGTGGTGGATGCACTGGCGGAGCGCGGCGTTCTCGGCGGCGTGCCGGTTTCCCGCCTGCTGCCCGGCGACCAGGCCCTTGCCGGCCTCATCGTGGTGGCGGCGACCGAGACCACCACGGCGGAAGATCGCGCCGCCTTCGCCGATGCCCTTGCCGCGGTGCTGAAATGAGCCGCGCCCTTCCCTTCGCTTCGCACACCGGAGCCGCACAATGCTGAACCGTCAGGGTCGCCCCTCCCGCCCGGAGGAAGCCGCCGCGCCGGCCGCCGCCACCTTCACCGGCAACCGCGGACTGCAGATGGAAGAGCCGCTGCTGTTCGAGATCGGCCGCGCGGAGGTCACCGGCGTCGACCTGCCGGAGGTGCCGGCCACGCCCGGCCGCCTCGGCCGTTTCGCCCGCCGGACGCCGCTGGACCTGCCCGGGCTCTCCGAGCCGGAGACGATGCGCCACTATGTGCGGCTGTCGCGGCAGAACCACGCCATCGACCTCGGCACCTACCCGCTCGGCTCGTGCACCATGAAGCACAATCCGCGCCTGAACGAGCAGATGGCCCGGCTGCCGGGCTTTGCCGACATTCATCCGCTGCAGCCGCAGAAGACGGTTGCCGGTGCGGTGGCGCTGATGGAAGAGCTGTCGCACTGGCTGCTGGAACTGACCGGCATGGAGGCCGTCGCCCTCAGCCCCAAGGCCGGCGCCCATGGCGAACTGTGCGGCATGGCGGCCATCAAGGCCGCGATTGCCGCGCGCGGCGAAACGCGCTCCGTCGTGCTGGTGCCGGAATCGGCTCACGGCACCAATCCGGCCACCGCCGCCCTGCTCGGCTACCGGGTGGTGCCGGTGCCCGCGCGGGCGGACGGCACGGTGGACCCGGCCGAGGTGAAGGCGCGGCTGTCGTCCGATGTCGCCGCCATCATGCTGACCAATCCCAACACCTGCGGCCTGTTCGAGCGCGATGTGGCGGAGATTGCCGATGCCGTGCATGCGGCCGGCGCGTTCTTCTATGGCGACGGCGCCAATTTCAACGCCATCGTCGGCAAGGTGCGGCCGGGTGACCTCGGCATCGATGCCATGCACATCAACCTGCACAAGACCTTCTCCACGCCCCACGGCGGCGGCGGGCCGGGCGCGGGCCCGGTGGTGTTGTCGCGGGCTCTCGCGCCGTTCGCGCCGCTGCCGTTCCTGTGCCGCGATGACGGGCGCACCGTGCTGGTGGAAAGCCCCGCCGGCTGCGAGGCCGGCGAGCAGCCGTTCGGCCGCCTCACCGCCTTCCACGGCCAGATGGGCATGTATGTGCGGGCCATGGCCTACATGCTGTCCCACGGCGCCGACGGGCTGCGGCAGGCCTCCGAAGATGCGGTGCTCGCCGCCAACTATGTGCGCGTGCGGCTGGCCGACCTGTTCCACGCGCCTTACGGCGACCGGCCCTGCATGCACGAGGCGCTGTTCGACGACACCTCGTTCGAGGGCACCGGGGTGACCACGCTCGATTTTGCCAAGGCAATGATCGACGAGGGCTATCATCCGATGACGATGTACTTCCCGCTCGTCGTGCACGGCGCGATGCTGATCGAGCCGACCGAATCGGAATCGCTCGCCAGTCTCGATCTGTTCATTGGCGCCCTGCGCGATCTTGCCCAGCGGGCACGGGCCGGCGGGGCGGAAGCCTTCCGCGCCGCGCCGCAGCTGGCACCGCGCCGCCGCCTTGACGAGACCCGCGCCGCCCGCGCCCCGAAGCTGACGTGGAAGACGCCTGAAGCGGCGGAATGACGACTGCACCGGCCGGCCGGCAACCGCGCCGGCCGGCGCGCCCCGCGTTGCGCCGCTTTACAAGCCCCTGTCCGGTCTGAGAGAAGCGGAAGACCACCGGGTTTTCGGAGCGAGACCGCCATGACTTGTCCGGGCAGCCTTCTGCGGCCGCTGAAGAGCCTTTTCACCGCAGCACTTTTCGCCGGCGCCCTGTTCAGCGGCGTCGCCGGCGCAGCCGCCGGCGATGGCACCGTCGTGCTGTCGCAGCCCGCGGCAGCCGGGCCGGGTCTGGCCACCTTTCCGCGCATCGAAGCCGCCGGCGGCAGCAATGCCACGCCGGCGGCCATTGAGCGCATCAACGCCGCACTGGACAAAGCCGACGCCCGCCTGCGCACCGCCGCGGCCGATTGCCGTGCGGAGGCCGGCACCGGCGATGGCGCCGGCTGGCAGCGCACGGTGGAGGTTGCCACCGCCGGCCCGGATTATCTGGCTGTCGTCGCCCGGGACGATCTGTTCTGCGGGGGCGCCCACCCGACGACGGGCACCTTTGCCCTCGCCTTCGATCTCACCACCGGAAGCCCGCTGAACTGGGCCCGCCTGCTGCCGGCCGCCCTTGCCGGCACCGCCAGCCTCGACAGCGCGCCGGATGGCACCCGCCTCGGCGTGCTCACCGGCCCGGCGCTGACGAGAGCCTATCTCGCCGGATATGGCGCCGCAGCGAAGCCGGTTCTGGATGCCGGGACGATCGCCGCCTGCCGGGAGGGCGCGTTCGATCCCCCGGTCAGCTTCGTGCTGTGGCCCTCGGCGCGGCCGGCCGGCCTTGCGATCGTGCCGGAGAACCTGCCCCATGTGGTGGCCGCCTGCGCGGTGCCGGTGGTGCTCAGCCCGAAGACCCTCGCCGGCCTCGGTGTCTCGCCCGCCTTCGCCACGCGCCTGTCGCAGGCCCGTCCCTGACCGGCAGACCTGAGAAGACCCGCGGAACCGGCCGGCTGCGGCCCTCACGCCCGAAGACGGCCCCGCCTGTGCGGCGTGCATCCGCAAAGCCTGACTGGCCTGAAACCCCGTATTTGCAGGGCTTTGCCGGTCTTTCCCGTGAAAAAGCCCGAACGGGCGGCCGTGCTCCCCTGCGGCGGCAAGCAACCGGATGGGGGACCGCAGACCGGATCACCGCAGACAGGCGCCCCCCGCCACAGCCCGTGCGGGACGATGGCGCCGGATCACGGTACGCGACTCACGATATGCGACGGGCGGCCGGCATTGCACGCCGGACCGGCGCGGCAAACATCCGCGCGGCGGCCGCCCTGACGGGCCGGCCGCCCGGTGCGGCTGTCACTCGGCGGCTTCGGGTGTCTTGTCCGGTTCCGGCGTTTCCGGGTCCGCGGGTGCCGCCGGCAGCTTGCGGGCGGTACGGCCGCGGCGGGCATCGTCCGGCGCGTTGGCCAGACGATCGGCAAAGCGGCGGGCGCCGTCGGCGTTGAGCGGCGGACCGAACAGCTTGCCCGCGGCCAGATCGCACCCGGCCTCCACCAGCTTCACCACATCGGCTTCCTGCTCCAGCCCGGCGACGAACAGTTCCGCCCCAAGGCCGTGCGCCAGCGCCGCAGTGGTGCGCAGCAGGTTCATGTCGATCGCCCCGCCGCGCACCTTCATGCGCGGCAGGCGGGCCCGCAGGGCATCGAACGGCGTCTGGTGCAGGATGCCGACAGACGCCCAGTCGGCGGCCACGTCGTTCAGCGCCAGCGCCGCATGGCCCTGCCGCAGCCGCTCCAGCACAGCCTGCGAAAGCTCCGGATTATCGGCGACCGCCGATTCCGTCACCCCCACCACGACCGAGCCTTCCGGCCAGTCGACACGCTGGTTGACGGCGCGCAGATCGTCCACCAGCGCCTGCGTCAGCACGCCCTTGCCCGGCAGATTGACCCACGAGAACAATGGCTTGCCTTCCGGCCGCACCGTCTCGTGCCATTCGCAGGCAAGCCGCGCCGCGCGGTCGAGAATGACCAGCGCGAGCTGGTGCACGAGGCCGGCGCGATCGGCGATCTCCATCGTGGCCGCCGGATCGATGCGCCCGCGGGTCGGGTGCTCCCAGCGGGCGATCAGTTCGAAGCCGGCGAGACGCCGCTCGCGCAGGCGGATGACGGGCAGATATTCGATGCGGATCTCGTCGGTGGCGAGCGCCCGCCCGAAATCGGTTTCCAGCGTGGAAAGCTCGGCTGCGAGGCGCTTCAGGATCGGCGTGAAGGTGGCGACCCGGTCGCCGCCCTGCCGCTTGGCGTGCACCATGGCCAGTTCGCTGTCGCGCATCAGTTCGCCGGCATTGCCGTCCTCGACGCCGGCAACGGCGATGCCGATGGAGATGGTGAGGCTGACCTGATCCTCGCCGAACACGATGGGCTGGCGCACCGCCGCGCGCATTTCGTCGGCCAGCGCCGCCACGCGCTCCGGATCGCGCTCCGATTCGATGATGACGCAGAAGGTGTCGCCGCCGACGCGGGCCAGCGTATCCACCGGCTGCAGCAGCCGCTCCAGCCGGCGGGCCAGCGTCAGCAGGCTCGAATCGCCGAACGACGAGCCGAACGTCTCGTTCACCGCCTGGAACCGGTCGATGCCGATGGTGAGCATGATGGGGCGCGGCCCGGCTTCCATGCCCGCCCGGCGCAGCGAGGTCTCCAGCCGGTCGCGGCAGAGTTCGCGGTTCGGCAGGCCGGTCAGGTTGTCGTGCACCGCATCGCGCAGCAGCCGCTCTTCGGAAATGCGCGCCTCGGTCACATCCTGCAGCGTGCCGATGCAGCGGATCACCTCGCCGTCGGCCCCCACCACCGGCCGTGCCCGCAGATGGAACCACGAAAAGCGGCCGTCGCCGCCCCGCAGGCGGAACACCTCCGAAATGCGGCCGCGGCGCTGCTCCACCACGGCATCGAGCACGAGGCGGAAGCGGTCGGCATCCTGCGGGTGCAGCACGGCCAGCCATTCCAGCGCCGCGCCCTGCAGCGTGCCGGGCTCCAGCGCCAGCTGCTCCTCGGCCAGGGCGCCGGTATAGATGTGATCGCGCGCGACGTCCCAGTCCCACACCGGATCGCCCGCCCCTGTCAGCGCCAGCGCCGTGCGCTCCATGTCGCCGACCTGATCCTGCACCACGGAGCCGCCGGCGAAGGCGTGCTGCATGACCGTAAAGCCGATCAGCAGCACGATCAGCACGAGGCCGCCGGAAAGCGCCGGCTGGGCGATGGCGTTGTCGAGCCGGCCGGTGAGGATCAGCGCCGCGCCCAGCATCCACGCAATCAGCAGGAACCACGTCGGGATCAGCATGATCGCGCGGTCGTAGCCCTTGATCGCCAGCGCCAGAATCAGCACGAAGCCGGCCGCGCCGATGGTCGCCAGCGCCATGCGCGCAATGCCCGCCGCCATCTGCGGATCGTTGACGGCAACACCGAACAGCCCCAGCAGCAGCACCATGAAGCCGATGGCGGCGTGGGAGTAGCGAATGTGCCAGCGACCGAGATTCAGATAGGCATAGAGGAAAACGAACAGAGAGAACGAGAGGAAGACCTCGCTCGACGCCCGGTAGATATGGTTATCGGAAAGATTGATGTTGAGGATTTCATCAACGAAATAAAAATCGACGGCGATATAATAAAGCACCGCCCACGCCAGCGCCGCCGTTGCAGGGAACATCGCCGTTCCCTTCACCACGAAAACGATGGTGAGCACGATGGCGAGCAGGCCCGAAATGCCGAGCACGATGCCCTTATAGAGCGAATAGGAATTGTTGCTGGCGGTGTAGGCATCCGGCTGCCACAGCGACAGCTGCGGCAGGGCCGGCGTGGTGATTTCGAACACCAGCGTCACCACCGAACCGGGATCGAGGGTCAGCTGAAAGACATCGGCATCGTTGCTGGGCAGGCGCTCCGGCGCAAAGCCCTGACTGGGCGTGATCGCCACGATATGCCGCTCGCCCAGATCCGGCTTCAGCAGGCCCGTCTTGGAGGGGCGGTAGAACGGCGCCACCAGCAGGCGGTCGATCTGCTGGTCGGAGGTGTTGGTCAGCGCAATCACCGCCCAGCGCGCCGGCCGCCCATCGGCCGAGCGCACCTCGATGCGGCGCACGATGCCATCCGGCCCCGGCGCGGTGGAAACGGCAACGCGATCCGAGGGATTGGGGAAATAGGTCAGATTGTTGGTGAGGTTCACCGCCGGTGCGTCGATGGGAATCGTCACCGCATCCAGCGCCATCGCCGGCAGGGCCGTGACGAGGCCGATCAGCGCCACGACGAGGAACATGAGGCGGCGGAACGGGGCGCCTGACTTCATCTCGGCCAAACCACTTCTCCGGACAGACGACAGACAAGGGGCCGGGCCCCGGCAAAAACGCACATCCGCACAACGCGCCGGCCGGAAAAGCCGCCGGCAGCGCCGCAGCCTACCACTCCGCGGCAGCGCCGCGGCCGCACAGCGGGTCGTCGGACAGCACCGCAAACAGCAGATGATCCTGCCACGCCCCGTTGATGCACAGATAGCGCCGCGCATATCCCTCGCGCTGGAATCCGACCTTTTCAAGAAGGCCGATGGAGGGGGCGTTATAGGGCAGGCAGGCCGCCTCCACCCGGTGCAGGCGCAGCGTGCCGAAAGCGAACTGCAGCACCGCCTCGACCGCGTCGCTCATGTAGCCATGGCGGGCAAACGGCACGCCCACCCAGTAGCCCAGCGAACAGGCCTGCGCCACGCCGCGCCGCACATAGGACAGCGACAGCCCGCCCACCAGCACATGGTCTTCCTGCCGGAACACAAGGAACGGATAGCTCTGGTCCTCGCGCATGTCGCGGTGATAGCGGCGAATCCGGCGCCGGAAGGCCGGCCGCGTCAGGTCGTCCTCCGGCCACAGCGGCTCCCAGCGGGCCAGAAAGGCGCGGCTTTCGCTGCGCAGCGAAGCCCACGCCAGATAGTCGGGCACGATGGGCGGCCGCAGATAGACCGCCCGCCCCCTTACGGTCGGCTCGATGTCAAACACGGAGGCCGTCCGCAGGAACACGGCATAGCCTCCGGGGCTCACGCCGGCACGCGACGCGCCGCGTCACGTACGCTGAGCGGGGCCACGATCTCCTCCACCGGAGCGAGGTTTTCCACCGGGCCGATGGCGGCCAGCGTGGCCGGTGTGCCGAGAAACACCTCGGCGGCGAGCCGGCGCACATCGCGCTCGTGCACCGCGTCGATGCGCTCGATCACCTCACGCACCGGCAGCGGACGGCCGTGCACCAGAATCTGCCGGGCGAGCTGGCTGGCCCGCGAGGCCGCGCTCTCCTGCGCCATCAGCAGCGAGGCCCGCATCTGCGCCTTGGCGCGCGCCACTTCCGCCTCGCCGATGTCGTCGATGGAGCGGGCCAGTTCCCCCACCAGCACGCGGGCGAGTTCGCCCAGCTCCTCCCCGCCGGTCGCGGCGTGGAAGCCGATCAGGCCGGTGTCGGAAAAGCCCCAGTGGAAAGCATAGATCGAGTAGCACAGGCCGCGCTTCTCGCGCACTTCCTGAAAGAGGCGCGAGGCCATGCCGCCGCCCAGCACCGCCGACAGCACCTGCGCGGTGTGATAGTCGGGCGAACCGTAGCGGCGCCCCTCGAAGCCGAGGGCGAACTGCGCCTCCATGGTGTCGCGCACCTGCCGGCGGTCGCCGCCGCGATAACCGGCGACGGCGGCCTGCGGCGCGGTCTGCGACGAGAACCCGGCGAAGTGACGCTCGGCCGCGCGCACGATCTCCTCGTGCCGCACGCCGCCGGCGGCTGCCAGCACCGTGGAGGGGCCGCGATAGTGGGTGGCGAGATAGCCGGCGATATCCTCGCTGGTGAAGCCGCGCACCGATTCCGGGGTGCCCATGATCGGCCGGCCCAGCGGCTGGCCGGGCCATGCGGCCTCCTGAAACAGGTCGAAGACGTGGTCTTCCGGCATGTCGTAGGCCGCGCCGATCTCCTGCAGGATCACGTTCTGCTCGCGCTTCA
>NZ_DAISHT010000034.1:0-24444 GCF_036822375.1 Pseudoxanthobacter sp.
CCAGCGCTACGACATGGGCCGCGACGGCTGGCGCATCGCCATCGACAGCGTCACCTCCATGACGAGCGATGCGACGCACTTCTTCCTGAGCGGCGATCTCACGGTTCGGGAGAACGGTGCCGAAGTCGCCCGCCGGCGCTGGGATGAGACCATACCCCGCGACCTGATCTGACCGCGGCGGGCGGCCGGCGGCTTCTGCCGCGCCGGCCGCCCGCGCCCGCGGGCTTCATCGCCGGGCGTCTTCCAGCATCATGCGGGCGCCTTTTTCGGCAATCATCGCCGTCGGCGTGTTGGTGTTGCCGGAGGTGATCGCCGGCATCACCGAGGCATCGATCACCCGCACACCGCCGATGCCGAACAGCCGCAGCCGCGCGTCGACCACCGCCGCCGGATCGCCGGCGAGCCCCATCTTCGCCGTGCCGACCGGATGGAAGATGGTGGTGCCGATATCGCCCGCCGCCCGCGCAAGGGCGGCATCGTCGTTGCCGACCGCCGGACCCGGCAGATATTCCGCCGGGCGGAAACGGGCCATCGGGGCCTGCGCCATCAGCCGGCGGGTGACGCGGATGGCATCGGCGGCAACCTGCCGGTCGTCTGCGGTGGCCAGATAATTCGGCGCGATCTGCGGGGCTGCCTCCGGATCGGCGGAACGGATGCGCACGAAGCCGCGCGACGACGGCCGGAGATTGCAGGCGGCAACGGTGATCGCCGGAAAGGGATGCAGCGGCTCGCCGAAACGGTCGAGCGACAGCGGCTGCACATGGAACTGGATGTTGGCGCGCTCCTGCGCGGCGTCGGAGCGGGTGAAGATACCGAGCTGCGAGGGCGCCATGGTCAGCGGCCCGCGACGCCGCAGCGCATAATCGAGCCCCATCAGCACCCGCCCGGTCAGCGAATGATACCGCTCGTTCAGCGTGCCGATACCGTGGACCTTGTAGATCGCGCGCTGCTGCAGATGATCCTGCAGGTTGCGCCCCACGCCGGGCCGTTCGGCGGCCACGCGGATGCCGGCCTGCTGCAGCCAGTCGCCCGGGCCGATGCCGGAGCGCTGCAGCACCTGCACCGAGCCGATGGCGCCGGCCGACAGCACCACCTCGCCGGCCGTGCGCGCCTCGAACGTGCGGCCGTTCTGGCGGAAGCGCACGCCGGCGGCGCGGCCGTCCGCGATGATGAGCCGGTCCGCCAGCACACCGGTGATGAGCCTGAGGTTCGGCCGGCCGAGCGCCGGTTTCAGAAAGCCGCGTGCGGACGACCACCGCCGGCCGCGCTTCTGGTTGACGTGGAAATAGCCGACCCCCTCGTTATCGCCGGTGTTGAAATCGGCGACCCGGCGGATGCCCATGGCGCCGGCGGCCCCGGCCACCGCGTCCAGCACCGGCCAGGAAAGCCGGGGGGCCTCGATGCGCCAGCCGCCGCCGGCGCCGTGAACGTCGCTCGCCCCGAGAAAATGATCCTCCAGCGCCCGGAACGCCGGCAGAACATCGTCATAGCCCCAGCCGGAAAGGCCGAGCCGGCGCCAGTGATCGTAGTCGGCCGCCTGCCCGCGCATCGAGATCATGGCGTTGATGGCCGACGAGCCGCCGATCACCCTGCCGCGCGGATAGGCGAGCGACCGGCCGTTGAGACCCGGTTCGGCATCGGTGCGGAACATCCAGTCGGCGCGCGGATTGCCGATGGCAAACAGATAGCCGACGGGAATGTGGAACCAGATCCAGTTATCGCGGCCGCCGGCTTCCAGCAGCAGCACGCGGTTGCGCGGATCGGCGGAAAGCCGGTTGGCCAGAATGCACCCTGCGGTGCCGGCTCCGACGATGATGTAGTCGAACAGGCCCTCGCACGGGCTCGCCGCCTCTGCGCTTTCCTCTGTCATCGCCGGTTCCTCCCGTGCGCCCGCCGCTGTCAGGCGCGGCGTGGTCCGTGGTGTCGTTTCCATGGTCATGACAGGGTGTATTTTCGCGCTCAAGGCCGATATTTTCGCCTCGCTTCCGCAAAAATGCAGATCGGGCGCCATGCAGCACGACGACCTCGACTGGGATGACCTGCGCATCTTCCTCCAGCTGGCCCGCGCCGGGCGGCTGACGCAGGCCGGCCGGGCGCTGGGCCTTGACGATTCCACCGTCGGCCGCCGCATCGTGCGGCTGGAAAAGGCGCTGGGTGCGGCGCTGGTGGAGCGCGCCGGGCGGCGCACCAGCGTGACCGAACAGGGCGAGAAACTCGCGCAGGCGGCCGAGGCCATCGAATCCATCGTGCTCAGCCGCGTCGCCGGCCTCGGCGAGGAGGCCGTGCCGCTGGCCGGGCGCGTGCGGGTCGGAGCGCCGGAGGGCCTCGGCATCGGCTATCTCGCCGCCGCCCTCGCCCGTCTGACCGCCGCCCACGAGCAGCTTGAAACCGAGCTCGTCGCCCTGCCCCGCACCTATTCGCTGGCGAGCCGCGAAGTCGACATCGCCATTACCCTCGACCGGCCGACGACGGGTCAGGTAACCGTGCGCCGCCTCACCGACTACACCCTCGACCTTTACGGCACCGCCGCCTATTTTGCCGGCCACGGCCGGCCGCAGCACATCGCCGATCTCACCGGCCATCTGTTCGCCGGCTATATCCCGGATTTGCTGTTCACCGGCGAACTGGATTTCACCCGTCTGGCCGAGGGCGTGGATGTGAAGCCGCGCATTCGCAGCACCAGCGTCATGGCGCAGCTCAACGCGGTCGCCGCGGGCGCCGCCCTCGGCATTCTGCCGACCTTCCTCGCCGCGGGCCATCCGGGGCTGGAGCGCCTGTTTGCCGGCGAGCTGCGGCTGACGCGCACCTACTGGCTTTCCGTCCATGAGGACGTGCGCCATCGCCGCCGCGTTCAGGCGGTGCTGCAGGCGCTGACCCAACAGGTGCGGACCGACCGCACGCTGTTCGCCCGGCGCTGACGTTCCTCCGCTGCGACGCGGCCCGCTGCCCGGCGGAAAACGCCGCACCGGGCAGCGTCGCTGCGTTCTGCGCAATGTCGCGCCGGCCGTATTATGGTGCATTTTTACGCCATGAGTCGCCCTGCAACGGTCCGGCCGCGGCGGCCTCGCTGCGCCGCAGGGGGAGCGCTCAACCTGTGGCGCGCGTCCGGCGCCGCCTTTGCAACTCATGGCCGGGGCGCGCCGCATTCCTGCGGCAAAAAACGTCGCCGTCCGCCGGCAGGGCGTTGACCCGTTCAATAAATCAACATACCGTCTGTGTGTGTTCGTGATTCCTCCAATCGGTATGTAGATTTCAGATGATCAGGACGGCCGACAACCGCTTCCCGTTTTCCATCGGGCACGTTGCCAAGGTGACCGGTGTCGCCGTCTCCACGCTGCGCTCCTGGGAGAGTCAGGGCCTGCTGTCGCCCTACAAGTCCGACAGCGGGCACCGCTCCTACGGCGAAACCCACATCGAGCGGGTGCGCCGCATCGACCGCATGCGCCGGGTGGACGGCCAGAGCCTGTCCGCCATCCGCCGCCTTCTCGACAGCGAGGACGAAGCCGCCGCCCCGGCCGCCGCCGGCGAGGACGAAACCGCCGTCATCGCCTTCAACCATCTCGGGGCGCGGGTGCGCAGCCTGCGGCAGGAGGCCGGGTTGTCGCTGCGCGAACTCTCCGAGCGCACCGAGATCGCGCCTTCGCACCTGTCGATGTTCGAGCGCGGCGTCGCCTTCCTCTCCCCGGCCCGCCTCAACGCCATCGCCGAGGTGTTCGGCCGCACCCTTGCCGAGCTTCTCGGCGGCACGAAAGGGCGCGACTTTCCGGTCGTGCGGCGCGGGCAGGGCCGGATCGTCGGCTCGTTCGGGCCGGGCGTCACCATCGAGCAGCTCACCGTTTCCCAGCGCCTGATGGATGCCGAGGTCTGGACCATCGACCCCGACCGCGAAAGCGACGGGTTTTACGCCCACGAGGGCGAAGAACTCATCTACGTTCTCGAAGGCTCGCTCGAACTGGCGCTGGCCGACCGCGATGCGGAAGCGCTGAACCCCGGCGACGGCGCCTATTTCAACAGCCGCATCGCCCACCGCTGGCGCAACACCGGCACCGTGCCCGCCAAAGTGCTGTGGATCAATACCGACAGCGACCGCCTCTCGGCCATGACCTTCGAGAAGAGCGACCGCCGCCTCGGGCTCGGCGCCGGCATCGGGGCCGGCATCGGCGAAGGCGCCCTCAGCGTCGAGCTGCCGGACGGTGCGCGCACCTTCCGCGTCATCGAAACCCACACCGAAGGCCACCCGACCCACATTCTCATCGAGCCGCTCGAAGGGCTGGATGCCGACAGCGTCGCCGCCAAGGCGCGGCAGTTTGCCGAACGCTACGATGCGCTGCGGCCGCTGCTGCTGCACGAGCCGCGCGGCCACTCCGGCGCCTTCGGCCTCGTTCCGGTGGCCTCGTCGGCGGCCGATTTCGGTGCCTTCTTCATCGCGTCCTACGGCTACCCGGGCTTCTGCGGCCATGCCGTGATGGGCTACACCGCCGCGCTGCGGGCGCTCGGCCGCCTTGCCGGCCGCAGCCGCTTCACCATGGAGCTGCCGGACGGCATCGTCACCGTTCACGCCGGCACCGAGGACGACAGCGACGCCATCGCCCTGGAAATGCCGCCGGCCATCGTGGCCGAGCAGAGCTGCACGGTGGCCCTCGACAACGGCACCGTTGAAGCGGCCATCGTGCTGTGCGGCGGCTGCTATGCCCTGATCGATGCCGATGCCGCCGGCCTGTCGCTGACCGCCGCCCACATCGACCCGCTGCTGGCCGCCGGCGAGACCATCCGCACCCGCCTCAATGCCGCCCTGCCACGCCGGCGCGGCACCCGGCCGAATGTGGAATCCGTGCTGTTTCACAGCACCGCCGAAGACGGCACCGTGCTGCAGTTCCTCGCCATCGACCGGCAGAAATTCGACCGTTCCCCCGGCGTTGCCGGGCTCGCCTGCCTGCTTGCGCTGCGCTGCGCCGCCGGCAGCGCGCGGCCGGGCGGCCGGCTTGAGGCCGTCAGCCTGTTCGGCGGCCGCCTTGCCGGCGAAATCTCCACTGTCACCCACGGCACCGGCGGTGCCGTGGCCGTTACCACCCGGATCACGGGTCGCGCGCACCTCAAGGCTATCGCCACGCTCATTCAGGAAGCGGGCGACCCGCTCGGCAGCGGCTTCCTGCGATAACAAACCTCCAGAACCCCGACACAACCTGACAGAGAACTCTGGGAACCACCATGCACACCCTTGCCCCCGCCCGGCCGCCCGCGGCCGCCCGCTTTTCCCTGCGCCGCCTCGCCCTGTTCGTCGTCGCCCTGGTGGTGATGGCGCTGTCCGGCTTTCAGGCGGCAGTTGCCGCCGACCCCAACCTCGTGCTCGACCGCATCCGCACCAGCGGCGAACTGCGCGTGCCGGTGATGGTCGGCGAGGAGCCCGGCTATATCCGCGACCGCGATACCGGTGCGTGGGGCGGCTTCTACATGGACTGGGCCAACGACATCGCCGGCATCCTCGGCGTCAAGGTCGTTCCGGTTGAGACGACGTGGGGTAATCTGGCCGCCGATTTTCAGGCCAACAAGATCGACATCGCCTTCGGCCTCAACCCCAATCCGAAGCGCGGCCTCGTGGTCGATTACCTGAACGCCCCGCTTTTCACCGATGCCTGGGCCATCGTCACCAAGCCCGGCAACACCCGCAAGACGTGGGCCTCGCTCAATGATCCGGCCGTGAAGATCGTGGTTCAGAAGGGCGGCACCATGCAGGTGGTCGCGGAAGCGCTGACGCCCAAGGCCACCATCGTTCCGATCGAGGACCGTCCGCTCGGCGTCATGGAGCTGCAGTCCGGCCGCGCCGACGCCATGATCGTCGCCATCTTCGATGCGGTGCAGATCGCCAAGCAGATCAACGGCGAGATCACCCTGCCGACCCCGGTGCTGCGCAATCCCGCCACCATCGGCGTGCGCCGCGAGGAAGGCAACGAAGGCTACGAGAACTGGCTCACCAACTGGGTCAACCAGCAGCGCGCCCTCGGTCTGGCGCAGGGCAAGCTCCAGCAGTCCTTCGAGAAGCACGGTATCGACCTGACGATGCTGCCCCCCGATTTCAGCTTCTGACGGCGATGCGGCGGGAGCCGGCTCCCCCCTCACCGGCTCCCGCCATCCCCTGCCCCTGATTATTCCGGAAGGTCTCGAAGCCCGTGTTCGACTGGTCGGTCATCACCCAAAACGCCCACCTGCTTGGCTGGGGACTGCTCATCACCCTGCAATACACGGTGATCACCTGCGTCCTCGGGCTCGTCATCGGCCTCCTGATCGCTCTGGCCCAGCTTTCGCCGCTCCGCGCGCTGCGCATCGGCGGCATGCTGTTCGTCGAATTCTTTCGCAACGTGCCGCTTCTGGTGTGGCTGCTGTGGAGCTATTACGCGCTGCCGATCTTCGCCGGCATCAATATTTCGCGTGAGGCCGCCGGCATCCTCGCTCTCAGCCTCTATGGCGGCTCCTATTATGCGGAAATCCTGCGCGCCGGCATCCAGTCGCTCGATCACGGACAGGCCGATGCCGCCCGCGCGCTGGGCATGTCGTCGTGGCAGGCCATGACGCGGATCATTCTTCCGCAGGCCTTTCGCCAGATGATCCCTCCGCTTGCCGGCCAGACCATCATCCAGATGAAGAATACGACCCTCCTTTCCGTGATCACCGTGCCGGACCTGCTCTATCAGGCGAGCTACATTTCGTCCTTCACCTACCGTCCGATGGAAGTCTACACGGTCGTCGGCATCATCTTCCTCGCCATCCTCGTTCCCTCCAACTATCTCGCCCGCCGGCTTGAGATGCGCAACCGCTGAGGGGGAGCCGCACCATGACCGCACCGACACAGAGCGCCGCCGCAACCGCCGCCCCGCTCGTCCGCATCCGCAACATCCGCAAGTCGTTCGGCGCCCACGAAGTGCTGAAGGGCATCGATCTCGACGTCTATCCCGGCGAGGTCGTGGCGCTGCTCGGCTCCTCCGGCTCCGGCAAGACCACGCTGCTGCGCTGCGTCAACCTGCTGGAGCAGCCGACGTCCGGGCGCATCGCCATCGGCGGCAAGCCGATCTACGACCGCTCGCCCGACGGCCGCGACAATGCCCGGCTGCGGGCGCGCGACGTCGCCGCCATGCGCAGCCGCGTCGGCATGGTGTTCCAGCAGTTCAACCTGTTTCCCCACATGAACGTTCTGGCCAACGTCATGGAGGGGCCGCGCACGGTGCTGAAGGAAGACGACCGCACCAACCGCACGCGGGCCATGGAGCTGCTCGCCAAGGTGGGCATGGCCGATTTTGCCGACCGCATGCCGACCCGGCTTTCCGGCGGGCAGAAGCAGCGCGTTTCCATCGCCCGCGCCCTCAACATGCGCCCGACGATGATGCTGTTCGACGAGCCGACCTCCGCGCTCGACCCGGAACTCGTCGGCGAAGTGCTGAACACCATGATCGGGCTTGCCCGCGAAGGCATGACGATGCTCGTCGTCACCCACGAGCTGGGCTTCGCGCTGGAGGTTGCAACCCGCGTCGTGTTCCTCGATCAGGGCGCGATCGCGGCCCAGGGCACGCCGCAGCAGGTGCTGCTGCACCCTGAAAACGAGCGCGTGCGCACCTTCGTCAACCGCTTCCACGCCACCGCAGAGCTGATGCGCCCGCTGCTCGCCACCTGACGCGGCGCACCCGCAGGCATTTGAAAAAGATCGCTTTTCTTGCGCATGCCGGCGCTGCTGCCGGCCCGCGCCACGGCCCCGTTCAACCCTTTTTTGCGACAAACCGAGACACGCCATGAGCAAGACCACCTGGCAGGGCATTCACAGTGTTCTGGTCACCCCCTTCCTGCCGGAAGGCCCGATCGACTTCCCCCGCTTTGAAGAACTGGCGGAGGCCAACATCCGCAACGGCGCCGACGGCCTGATCGTCTGCGGCTCCACCGGCGAGTTCTATGCCATGAGCGTGGAAGAGCGGGTGAAGCTGTTTGAGGCGACCGTGAAGGTGGCGGCCGGCCGCGTTCCGGTTCTGGCCGGCGTGTCCGATCTTCATACCGGGGTGGTCGAGGCGCTGTCGGCGGCGGCCGAGAAGGCGGGCTGCGACGGCATTCTTGCCCTGCCGCCGATCTACGCCAAGCCGGACCTGCGCGAGGCCGAGCACTTCTATCGCCGCGTCTGCGGCGCCACCGGCCTGCCGGTGATGCTCTACAACAGCCCGGCACGCATCGGCGTCAACATCACGCCCGATCTGGTGGCCCGGCTCGCCGAGCTGCCCAATGTCGTCGCCATCAAGGATTCCTCCGCCGATATCCAGCAGGTCACCGAACTCTGCCAGAAGGTGAAGGGCGAACTCGCCGTGTTCGTCGGCTACGAGACGATGATCCGCGCCGCGCTGCCGCTCGGCGTCACCGGCGTCGTCGCCATGGCCCACCAGCTCTCCGGCCGCCTCGTGCGGCGCTATTTCGATGCCTGCAGGGCCGGCGATGCGGCAACCGCCGATGCGCTGGAGCCGGCGCTGTTCGCCATCTACCGCTGCTTCAAGGCGGGTTCGTTCTATGCCGGCATCAAGGCGGCGATGAACACCCTCGGCCAGCCGGTCGGCATCCCGCGTGAGCCGCTGCTGCCGTTCACCGATGCGCAGATGGCCGGCGTGGCGCGCATCCTCGCCGAAGCCGACGTCGCCGCCACCATCCAGAAGCTCGCCTGATCCCGAAAAGCGACCGACATGCGTTCCACCCGTATCATTCAGGGCATCGATTCCCACACCGCCGGCTGCCCGCTGCGCCTCATCACCTCCGGCTTCGGCCCGATCCGCGGCAACACCATGGTGGAGAAGCGGGCCGATCTGATGACCCGCGACTGGCTGCGCCAGCTCGTGCTGTTCGAGCCGCGCGGCTCGTTCAACATGCCGGCGGCCGTGCTCACCGAGGCCTGCTCGCCGGATGCCGACATCGGCATGATCATTCTGGAGCCCGATACCTATCCGCCGATGTGCGGCCACTGCGCCATGGCGGTTGCCACCATTGCGGTGGAAGCCGGCTACATCACCGCCGTGGAAGGCGAAACGCTGGTGCGCCTCGACACGCCGGCCGGCGTGGTGCCGGCACGGGTGAAGGTGGAAGGGGGCCGCGCCGTCTCCGTCACGCTGGAGATGCCGGCGAGCTTCCTCTACCGCCGCGACGTGATGGTGGAGACCAGGAGCTTCGGCACCGTGCGGGCCGACATCGCCTTCGGCGGCGATTTCTACCTGATCGTCAAAGGCTCCGACCTCGGTCTCGATCTGACGACCGACAACGCTTGGGCGCTGGTCAGCGCGGCGGCGGAACTGCGCGCCGGCCTTGCCGCCGTGCCGGTGCAGCACCCCACCCTGCCGCACGTCAACGAGATCTACCAGATCGAGATCATCGGCGAGGGCGACGGCACACGCTTCGACGGCAAGAACGTCGTCGTCTGCCCGCCGACCGTCATCGACCGCTCTCCGTGCGGCACCGGCACCGCCTCGCGCATGGCCATGCTGCACGGCCGCGGCGAACTGAAGACCGGCGATACCTTCCGCCACGCCGGCATTCTCGACACGGTGTTCACCGGCGCCATCCACGGCGAGACCACGGTGGGCGACCTGCCGGCCATCCGCTGCACCGTCACCGGCTCGGCCTACCTCACCGGCTCCTTCAATTTCTTCCTCGATCCCCACGATCCCTTCCAGTCGGGCTTCCGCCTGACGGGGGTGTGAGGCGCGAACGCTCTGGAGTGGACATCATGTCCCATGATTTCGACCCGAACGGCGTGGCCGCCATCACCGACCACCTCATCGGCGGCCGGCGGGTGGCCGGCGACGGCGACGCCATCGCCCTGAAGCGCCCTTCGGACGGCGCGGATATCGGCACCATCCGGGCGGCAGATGCGGGGCTGGTGGACGAGGCCGTGCGCCTTGCCGCCGATACCCGCGTGGCCTCCGGCTGGGCCACCGCCACGCCCACCGAACGCGCCCGGGTGCTGAAGGCCTGGGCCGATCTCATCGACGCCCGGCGCACCGGGCTCGGCCGGCTGGAAGCGGCGACGACCACCCGGCCGGTGGCCGACGTCATCACCCGCGACCTCGTCCGCGCCGCGGGCGCCGTGCGTTATTTCGCCGAATGGGCCGACAAGATCGAAGGCACGCTGATCGCCGGTGCCAACAGCGGCACCACGATGCTGCGGCCGGAGCCCTACGGCGTTATCGCCTCCATCGCGCCGTTCAACTTTCCGGCCATCAACGCCATCTGGAAGTCGGCGCCGGCGCTGGTCACCGGCAATGCGGTGGTGCTGAAGCCGTCGGAACTCACGCCCTCATCGGCGGTGGTGATTGCCGAACTCGCCATCGAGGCCGGGTTGCCGGCGGGCCTGTTCAACGTGGTGCAGGGCGCGGGCGAAACCGGCTCGGCGCTGGTGCGCCATCCGCTGACGGGCAAGATCACCTTCACCGGCTCCTCGGCCACCGGGGCACGGGTGATGGCGGATGCGGCGCTGACCGGCACCAAGCCGCTGACGCTGGAGCTGGGCGGCAAGACGCCTCAGCTCGTCATGGACGATGCCCACGATCTGGAGGCGCTGGCCGCCACCGTGGCCGGCGGCTTTCTGGCCAATGCCGGGCAGGTGTGCACCGCCGGCTCGCGCCTCATCGCGCCGCGCCGCCTGCTGGGCGAACTGACCCAGCGCATCGTCGCCCTCGCGCAGGCCCGCCGCCCGGGCCCGACCTGGGACACCGCCGCCACCCTGCCGCCGATCATCAGCGAAAGGCAGTGCGCCCGCATCGAGCGCATGGTGGCGGAAACGGTCGCCGACGGCGCCACCGTGCTGACCGGCGGCAAGCGCCATGCCGGCCTCAATGCCGGGGCCTATTTCGAGCCGACGGTGCTTTCCGGCGTGCCGGACAGCTCGGTCGGCTTCCGGGAAGAGTTCTTCGGCCCGGTGCTCTCCGTCTACGGCTACGACGACGAGGAAGAAGCCCTCGCCATGGCAAATCATCCTACTTATGCCCTTGCAGCCAGCCTTTACACCACCTCCGCCGCCAAGGCGCTCGCCCTGCCCGCCCGGCTCAATGCCGGCACGGTGTGGGTGAACGGCCACGGCCGCCAGCCCGACTTCGCCACCCCGCAGGGCGGCTTCGCCGGCTCCGGCTTCGGCAAGGAGATGGGGCGCGCGGGTCTTGAGGCGTTCCTGCGCTTCAAGACCGTCTGGCACAATCACGGCTGAGCGAACATGTCCGAACACGCATATGACTATATCGTCGTCGGTGGCGGCGCGGCCGGGGCCGTGCTGGCCAGCCGGCTTTCCGAGGAATCGCGCTTCCGGGTTGCGCTGATCGAGGCCGGCCGCGATACCCCGCCCGGCGCCGAGCCGGCCGACACCCTCGATGCCTATCCGATCGTGGCCTACTTCAACCGCTTCTATCACTGGCAGAACCTGAAGGTTCACCTCACCGACCCGCATTTTGCCGGTGAAGAAGGCCGGCGCTACGAGCAGGCCAAGGTGATGGGCGGCGGCACCTCCATCAACGGCCAGTTCGCCTTCCGCGGCACGCCGTGGGACTATGAGGGCTGGAAGGCCGACGGTGCCGAGGGCTGGGGCTGGGACGATGTGCTGCCCTATTTTCGCAAGCTCGAAACCGACCTCGATTTCGGCGAGAGCCAGCTTCACGGCAGCCACGGCCCGCTGCCGCTGCGCCGCATTGCGGAAAAGGACTGGTCGCCCTTCGCCCGCACCGTTGCAACGGTGCTGAAGCGGCGGGGCGTTGCCAATATCGGCGACCACAACGGCGTGTTCGACGATGGTTATTTCCCGATGACCATCAACAACGTCGATGGCAAGCGCGTCTCCACCGCCCGCGCCTACCTGACGCGGGCGGTGCGCGCCCGGCCGAACCTGACCATTCTGGCGGAAACGGAGCTGACGGAACTGCTGTTCGAGGGCAACCGGGTGACCGGCCTGCGCGCCACCGGCCCGCGCGGAGAACAGGTGCTGAAGGCCCGCGAGGTGATCCTCTCCACCGGCGCGCTGCAGACGCCCGGCCACCTGATGCGGGCCGGCATCGGCCCGGCCGAACACCTCCGGGCCTTCGGCATCGCCGTGCGCGCCGACCGGCCGGGCGTGGGGCAGAACCTGCAGGACCATCCGATGGTCGCCTTCGCGGCCTATCTGCCGAAGCCCGCCCGCCTGCCGCCGAGCCAGCGCCGCCACATCCAGATCGGCTACCGCTACACCTCCGGCCTGCCGGATACCACGCCCGGCGACATGTTCGTGCTGCCCTCCAACCGCGCGGCCTGGCATCCGCTCGGCCGCCGGCTCGCCTCCATTCTGGTGTGCGTCAACCGGCCCTATTCCACCGGCGAGGTGCGGCTGGCCGGCCCCGGTGCGGAAACCGCGCCGTTCGTCAACTTCCGCCAGCTTTCCGACGAGCGCGACCTGCTGCGTCTGGAAGACGGCATGCACCGGCTGTGGGCCATCGTGAACGATCCGGCCATGAAGGGCGTGATCGAGAACATCTTCCCGGCCACCTTCTCCGAGCGGGTGCGCAAGCTCGGCGCCGTCAGCCGCACCAACTGGTTCATGACGCTGATGGCCGCCGGCATCATGGGCACGGGGGCACTGTCGCGCCGGCTGATGATCGAGAACATCATCACGCCCGGCCTCAAGGCCGGCGAAATGATGGGATCGCGGCAGGCGCTGCGCGACTGGATCCGGGAGAATGCCTGCGGCAGCTGGCACGCCTCCGGCACCTGCCGCATCGGCCGCGCGGATCAGAAGAAGGCGGTGGTGGACAGCACCGCCCGCGTCATCGGCGTCGACGGACTGCGCGTGGTCGATGCCTCGATCATGCCGGCGGTGATCAGCGCCAACACCATGCTGACGACCGTGATGGCCGGCGAGAAGATCGCCGATGCCATCCGCGCCGGCCGCTGAGGGGCGTGTCATGACCGCCCCCGCCACAACGACCGCCCCCGCAACAACCGCGCGCCGGTGGATCGCCACCATCGACAGCCACACTGCCGGCCACCCGACCCGCGTCGTCACCGGCGGCCTGCCGGTTCTCTCCGGCGACAGCGTGCGGGCGCGGCGCGACGATTTCCGCACCCGTTTCGATGCGCTGCGCACCTTCCTTCTGCACGAGCCGCGCGGCCATGCGGCCATGGTGGGCGTGGTGATGACGGAAAGCCGGGTGGCCGATTTCGGCGCCTTCTTTCTCGGCAGCTACACTTATCTTGAGATGTGCGGCCACGCGACCATCGGCCTTGCGGTGACCCTCGATCACATGGGCCTGATCGGGCCGGCGGAGGCGGCCGAAACCGCCTTCACGCTGGAGGTGCCGGCCGGCGTCATCACCGTGCGCGTCAGCCGGCAGGCCGGGCGCGTCGCGGCCGTTACCTTCGAGAACGTACCGGCCCGCGTCGCGGCCAGCGGCGTGCCGGTCAGCGCCGGCGGCGTTGCCGTGTGTGCCGACGTAGCGTGGGGCGGCAACTGGTACGGGCTGGTGCCGGCCGCGGAAGCCGGCATCGCGCTGGAGCCGGCCGGCGTTTCGCAGGCCATGGCCACCGGGGCGGTCCTCAAGGCCCGCCTCAACGCCATGATCGCGGCCGGCGCGGTGGACGGCGTGCACGAGCCGGTCGACAGCATCCTGTTCTACGACACGCAGGGCCGCGGGGCCGGCCTCGTCAGTCGCCAGCTCGTCGTGCTGGAGGCCAACAAGTTCGACCGGTCGCCCTGCGGCACCGGTTCCTCGGCCCGCCTTGCCCAGCTCGTTGCCCGCGGCGAACTGGCGCCGGGCGAGACCATCCGCACCCGCAACATCCTCGGCGTCGATTTCACCGCCACGCCGGTGGCGATCGCGGGCGAGCCCGGCAGCATCCGCCCCCATATCGCCGGCCTTGCCCACATCACCGGCGAGCACCGCTTCGTGCTTGCCGGCGGCGATCCCCTGCCCGACGGCTTCCTCTGCCGCTGACCCCGTTTTCCGGCCCTCCTCCTCCCGGGCCTTCTGGAGACTTGAGACAATGAGCGAACCCGCGCTTTACGATGAGAAGATCGAGCTGCTGATCGACGGCGAGTGGTGTCAGGGCTCGACCGGCGAAAGCGAAGTGCTGGAAAATCCGGCCACCGGCGAGGCGCTCGGCACCGTGCCCCATGCCTCCGATGCCGACCTTGCGCGCGCGCTGGCCGCCGCCCAGAAGGGCTTCCGCGTGTGGAAGGCGCTGACGGCGCAGGCCCGCTATACCCTGATGATGAAGGCCGCCGACCTGATCGAGGCCCGCAAGGACCGCATCGGCCGCCTGCTGACGCTGGAAAACGGCAAGCCGCTCGGCGAGGCGGTGCCGGAGGTGCAGTTCGCCGCCGACGTGACGCGCTGGTATGCCGAGGAAGGCAAGCGCGCCTACGGCCGCATCGTGCCCGCCCGCATGGCGAATGTGCGCCAGATCGTGCTGAAGGAGCCGGTCGGCCCGGTGGTGGCGTTCGCGGCGTGGAACTTCCCGTCCTCCAACGTCATCCGCAAGATCGCCGGTGCGCTGGGCGCGGGCTGCTCGGTCATCATGAAGCCGGCGGAAGAGACGCCCGGCACGGCGGTTGCCATCGCGCGCTGCTTCCAGGAAGCCGGCCTGCCGGCAGGCGTGCTCAATCTGGTATTCGGCGTGCCGGCCCGCGTGTCGCAGGTGCTGCTCGCCTCTCCGATCCCGAAGGCCGTGACGCTGACCGGTTCCACCGCCGTGGGCAAGGAACTGCAGCGGCTGGCCTCCGCCACGCTGAAGCGCTGCACCATGGAACTCGGCGGCCACGCGCCGGTGATCGTCCATGGCGATGCCGATCTGGAGCTGGCCGCGCGCACGCTCGCCACCTTCAAGTTCCGCAATGCCGGCCAGGTCTGCACCTCGCCGACGCGCTTCTTCATCCATGAATCGGTCTACGCGGCCTTCACCGGCCGCTTCGTGGAGCTGGCTGCGGCGCTGAAGATCGGCAACGGCCTTGAGGCCGGCACGCAGATGGGCCCGATGATCGCCCGCCGCCGCCTTGCCGCCATGGAAGAACTGGTCCGCGATGCCGTTGAAAAGGGCGCGCAGCTGAAGCTGGGCGGCACGCGCATCGGCAATCAGGGCCACTTCTTCGCCCCGACCGTGCTGGCCGATGTGCCGGCCGATGCCGCGATCATGTCGACCGAGCCGTTCGGCCCCATTGCCTCGCTGACGCCGTTTGCCGGCTTCGACGAGGTGATCGAACGCGCCAACGCGCTGCCCTACGGGCTCGCCTCGTTCGTGTTCACCCGCTCCGGCGCCCTCGCGCAGCGCACCGAGGAAGCGCTCGATGCCGGCCTCGTCGGCGTCAACCACATGGCCGTTTCCACGCCGGAGACCCCGTTCGGCGGCGTCAACGAATCCGGCTACGGGTCGGAGAGCGGCATCGAGGGGCTCGACGCCTTCCTGCGCACCAAGTTCGTCTCCGAGCTGGCTGCGCTCTGAGGCGCCCCTCAGCCGGCGTGCGGCGCGGCCGGTCCCCGGCTGCGCCGGCGCTCCAGCGCCACCACGATCACGCCCGAGCCCACGATCAGCGCGGCGCCGATGCTGACCATCGGCGCCGGCACCTCGCCGAACATCAGATAGCCGAGGCCGAAGCCGCCGAGAATGGCGCTGTATTCCAGCGACGACAGCACCGGCGCCGGCAGCCGGCGCGCGGCTTCATAAACCGCGCACTGCCCGGCCCCGCCGATCAGCCCGACACCGGCGATGGCAGCGGCCTGCGCGGCGCTCGGCTGCCAGACCTCGCCGGCAAGGAGCGGCACGGCCGTGACGGCCACGAACACCGCGCTGGAAAACGCCACCTGCACGAGGGTGCTTTCCGCGTTGGCCGTGCGCCGCAGCATGACGAGGGACAGCGCCCACAACACCGCCGACAGAAAGGCGAGCCCGACCGCCGGCGACAGGCGGAATTCCGCCACGCCGCTCGCCAGCATGACGCCGAAAAAGCCGATGATGGCGCCCGCCCAGTGCAGCAGCGGCATGCGCTCGCCCAGCAGCGGCCCGGCGATGAGCGCAACCAGAATGGGCGAGACGAAATAGATCGTCACCCCCTGCGCCAGCGGCAGGGTGCGCAGCGCCATGTAAAAGCAGATCCACGCGGCAAGGTTGATCAGCCCGCGCAGCAGCATGAAGCCCTTCATGCGGGCGCGCACCATGCGCCCGGCCACCGCGCCGCGGCCGATGAGCAGCACCGCCACCAGCACGGTCAGGCTGCGCAGCAGCATCACCTGCCCCACCGGCAGGCTGCCGATCAGCGCCTTGGTCAGGGCGTCCTGCAAGGGCAGCAGAACGTTGGCAGCCAGCATCAGGCCAACCGCCATGCCCATCGGTGCCGGTCCGACCGGAGCTGTTCTGCCTGCGCCTGTTCTGCCCCCGCCCGTCATCCCGGCTTCTCCGATCGCAGGTCCGGCTGCCCGGACGGGCAACGGACCCGGTGGCGAAAGCACGGCACAGCGGGCCACCCTGACGGCCCGGTTGCGCCGCAACGATGCGCCGCCCGGCCGCCCGGCGTCAATGGCCCGGCCAGCCGGCGGCCTCAGGCCTGAATATAGGCCACCGGCACCAGCGCATGGCCGGCATGGAAGGCGGCGAGGCGGGCAACCGCCTTCCTGCGGGAGGCCGTGAGATGGTCGAGCAGGAAGCGCGCGGCGCGCTCGCCGTTCTCCGCCTGCAGCGCGCGGATGATGGCGAGGTGTTCGCCCATGAAATTGTCGACCGGCTCGCTCTGCGACAGAGCGGCCTGAATATGCTTGCCGGAAACCAGCAGGCAGCGGGTGCGCGCCAGCGCGCCGACGATCTCCGCATTGCGGCCGAGGCCGATGCAGCGAACGTGCAGATCCGTTTCCAGCGCGTCGAGCGCAGCAACCCCCACCTGCGGATAGGCGGCCTCCGCCGCCTCCAGCCGGCCGGCCATCGCCGCAAGTTCGCCGGGCGGCACATGGCCCGCCGCGGTGCGGATGGCGGCCGGTTCCAGCAGGCAGCGCAGTTCGTAGAGATCGGCGAAGCGGCTGGCATCGAGCGGCACCAGATACCAGTGCGATTTCTCGTCCTTGGTGAGAATGCCCGCCGCCTGCGCCGTCAGCAGCACATCGCGCGCCACCGTGCGCCCGACGCCGAAGTGGCGCGCCAGCGCCAGTTCGTTGACGCGGAACCGGCCGAACACCGAGGTCAGGATCAGCGCGCGCTCCACCTCGTAATAGAGCTTCTGGCCGGCATTCTGGCCAAGGGCGGGCAGCGGCGCGGCGGCCGGAAGATCGCTGTCGCGACAAAGCTCCAGCATGGTCGCCGTCACCGGCACCCGGCACGGTGCGGCGCTGCCGTCGCCCACCATCAGCCCGCGGCCGGCAAAGCGCGCCACCAGCCCCTCGCGGCAAAGCTGCTGCAAGGCCTGTTTGACGGGGGAGCGGGAGGAGCCGAACAGCGCCGCCAGCGGCCCTTCCAGCAGCACCGCCCCGGGCCCGAGGCGCCCGGATGCGATGGCCTCCCGCAGCACGGCGGCGATGGCCGCATAGGCCGGGCTGTCGCGGGTGAAGCCCGCCGCCCCGGCCCCGCCTTCAGGTGACGGCACCGAGCGGCCAGGGAACGAATTCGTTGTCGCCATAGTCGAACCCTTCGCTCAGCGACGTTTCGCCGGAGGCCACCGCCAGCACCTTGTCGAAGATGCGCCGGCCCGCCGCCTCGATCGTATCCTCGCCGGTGACGATGCCGCCGCAGTTGATATCCATGTCCTCGGCCATGTGGGCATACATGTCGGAATTGGTGGCGATCTTGATGCACGGCGCCGGCTTGAAACCGGAGACAGATCCCCGTCCCGTTGTAAAGGCGACGATGTTGCAGCCGCCTGCCACCTGCCCGGTCACCGCCACGGGATCGTAGCCGGGCGTATCCATGAACACGAAGCCGGTGCGGTCGATGCGCTCGGCATATTCATAGACCGCTTCCAGCGGCATCGACCCGCCCTTGGCAACAGCGCCGAGCGACTTTTCCAGAATGGTGGTGAGGCCGCCGGCCTTGTTGCCGTGGGAGGGGTTGTTGTTGAGTTCGGCCCCGTTGCGGGCCGTGTAGTCGCGCCACCAATCGATGCGCGCGACCAGCTTTTCCGCCACCGCCGGGCTCACCGCGCGGCGCGTCAGCAGGTGCTCGGCACCGTAGATCTCGGGCGTCTCGCTCAGCACCGCCGTGCCGCCGTTCATCACGATGAGATCGGCGGCATAGCCCAGCGCCGGGTTGGCGGAAATGCCGGAATAGCCGTCCGAGCCGCCGCATTGCAGCGCCAGTTTCAGGCCGGACAGCGGCTGCGCCGTGCGCTGCGCGGCCTCTGCCCCGTCCAGCATCGCCTCCACCGCCTCAATGGCGGCGGCGATGGTCTTGCGGGTGCCGCCGCTGCGCTGGATGGTCAGACTGTGCAGCATCGGCCCCTCGCTGAGCCCGCCCGCCGCCAGCACCTGATCGATCTGGTTGGTCTCGCAGCCAAGCCCCAGCATCACGATGCCGGCAAAGTTGGGATTGCGGGCATAGCCGGAAAGCGTGCGCGTGAGGAAGCGATAGCCCTCCCCGGCGGTGTTGATGGCGCAGCCCCCGCCGTGGGTCAGCGCCACCACGCCGTCGACATTGCGCCGGCCCTTCAGCCCGCCGCCCGCGAAGTGGCCGGCGACCGCCCGGGCCACCGTTGCCGAACAGTTCACCGAGGTGATGAGGCCGATGTAATTGCGGGTGCCGACCTGCCCGTCGGCGCGCAGATAGCCCTGAAAAGTCGCCCGCTCCGGCCCCGGCAGCAACGGCACGGGGCGCGCATCGGCACAGAAGGCATGGGTCACCGCCTCGTCGGTCATGGTCAGGTTGTGGACGTGCACATGGTCGCCGGCGGCGATATCCGCGCGGGCGTGGCCGATGATCTGGCCGTATTTGCGCACCGCCGCCCCGGCCGGAACGGCGGCCAGCGCCACCTTGTGGCCGCGCGGAATGTCCGCCGTCGCCGCAAGCCCGGCGAGGCCCGGTCCGCAAAGCCCCAGCGCCGTGCCGGCCGCAATCGCCGCCCGCGCCACCGCCACGGTGTCATCGGCGTGAAGCCGGATCACCGGCGGCACCGCAGCGGCGCCGGCCGTGGCGGAAGCCGGGGCCGGGGCCGGGGCCGGGGCCGGGGAAAGATCGGCAGAGACGGTATCGGCAGACATCGTGCGCCCTCCCGGGGGCCTTCGGGCCGGCGCCGGCCGGGCGGTCCGGGGCTGCGCAGCCATTTTTTGAACATTGCCGGCAATGTTCAATCATGCTAGACCCGTTCCGGTCAAGTCCCGAATGGCGGCCCTCCGCCGGTCGGCCCGGCCCGCTTCCTCCGCCGCCCACCGCCATGGTGCGGCAGAGTTTTCCGGCCCCGCCGCCGGCGGGCGTCCCCGGCCGCCGGTCGCCCCGGCGGCAGGAACCCTGTCCGCGCTGCCGTCCTTTTGTCGCCAGAAGGACGGCGGCCCGGCGGGGCATGGACATTCGGAACCATCGGACGGATTTTAACGACAACATGCCCCGGCTGCCGCGAACGCCGCCGGGGCGCAAACAGAACCGGGCCGGAAACGCCGGAAGGACCAACTGCAATGACGATTGAGGGAATGCTGCTGGTCGGGCAGCAGGTGCGCTACGGCACCGCCGGCACGCTCCGCGCCGTGGAAGCGGCCACCGGCGCGGCCATGGAACCGGCCTTCGGCGGGGCCACGGCGGCCGATCTGGAAGAGGCCTGCGCGCTGGCCGCCGCCGCTTTCGATCCCTACCGCACCGCCGCGCCGGAGCTGCGCGCCACCTTTCTGGAAACGATTGCCGCCGAGATCCTCGCCCTTGGCGATGCGCTGATCGTGCGGGCCATGGCCGAGACCGGCCTGCCGCGCGGGCGACTGGAAGGCGAGCGCGGCCGCACCGTCGGCCAGTTGCGGCTGTTTGCGGCCGTGGTGCGCGACGGCGGCTATCTGGACGTGCGCATCGATCCCGCCCAGCCGGAGCGCAAGCCGCTGCCGCGGCCGGACCTGCGGCTCGTCAACCAGCCGCTCGGGCCCGTGGCGGTGTTCGGCGCCTCCAATTTTCCGCTCGCCTTTTCGGTCGCCGGCGGCGACACCGCTTCGGCCTTCGCGGCCGGCTGCCCGGTGATCGTCAAGGCCCATTCGGCCCATCCCGGCACCTCCGAGCTCGTCGGCCGGGCGGTGCAGAAGGCCGTTGCCGCCTGCGGGCTGCCGGCGGGCACCTTCTCGCTGCTGTTCGATTCCGGCCGCGCCATCGGTCAGGGGCTGGTGGCCGATCCGCGCATCAAGGCGGTGGGCTTCACCGGCTCGCGCGGCGGCGGCACGGCGCTGATGAAGATCGCCGCCGCCCGCCCCGAGCCGATCCCGGTCTATGCGGAGATGAGCTCCATCAATCCCGTCGTGCTGCTGCCGGCGGCCATCGCGGCGCGCGGCGCGGCCATCGGCACGGCCTTCGCGGCCTCGCTCACGCTCGGCGCCGGCCAGTTCTGCACCAATCCCGGTCTCGTGCTGGCGCTGGAGGGGCCGGGGCTCGATGGGTTCCTCACGGCGGCCGCCGGCGCGCTTTCCGCCTGCGCGGCACAGACCATGCTCACCCCCGGCATTCTTGCCGCCTACCGGGCCGGCGTTGCCGCGCTCGCCGAAAACCCGGCCGTGACGGCGGTTGCCAGCGGGCTCGACGGCGGCGATCTTTCCGGCACCGCGCGGCTGTTCGCCACCGCCGCGGCGGATTTCCTTGCCGACCATCGCCTGCAGGCCGAGGTCTTCGGCGCCGCCTCGCTGGTGGTGCGCTGCCCGGATGAGGCCGCGCTCCACGCCGTGATCGATGCGCTGGAGGGCCAGCTCACCGGCGCCATCCACCTCGACGACGGCGACACCGCCGTTGCCGCCCGCCTGATGCCGCATCTTGAGCGCAAGGTCGGCCGCGTGCTGGTCAACGGCTTCGGCACCGGGGTGGAAGTGGCCCATGCCATGGTGCACGGCGGGCCTTACCCCTCCACCGCGGACGGACGCTCCACCTCGGTCGGCACGCTGGCCATCGACCGCTTCCTGCGGCCGGTGTGCTATCAGGATGTGCCGCAGGCGCTGCTGCCGCCGGTGCTGCGCGACGACAATCCCTTCCGGGTGCCGCGCCGCATCGACGGCCGCCTGACCCTGCCGGAAGCCTGAGCGACTGACCGGGCGCGGGCCGGCCGCAGCCGGCCCGGCGTCTTCTCCGCTTGCGGAAGTCGCGGCCGACATCTATCGTCATTCGACGATCATGCAGCACAACAGGGGGCGCGGCCCGGACCCCGGCGGCGAACCTGTCTGCTCTGAACCTGCATGTTCCGAACCGGGTGCGGCCGGCCTTGCCTGCCCGCCGCACTGTCTGCACCCGCACCCGCTCCCCGTCACCTGCGGCCGGCCGCGTTTTCCCGTTGCCGCCGGCCTGTCGGCCGTCGCCCCTGTCGCCCCGCCTGCTTTTCCGCCTGAGACCGCTCCGCCACGGACCCCAGCCAAGGGACACGAAAGCCATGTTCACCTGCACCGGCTATGCCGCGCGCGATGCCGCCACGCCGCTCGCCCCCTTCACCTTCGAGCGACGCGATCCCGGCCCCAACGATGTCCTGATCGAAATTCTCTATTGCGGCGTCTGCCATTCCGACCTGCACACCGCCCGCAACGAATGGCAGAACACCGTCTTCCCGGCCGTGCCCGGTCACGAGATCGTCGGCCGTATCACCGCGGTCGGCAGCGATGTCACCCGCTTCCGCGCCGGCGATCTGGCCGGCGTCGGCTGCATGGTGGATTCCTGCCGCTCCTGCCCGAGCTGTCAGGAAGGGCTGGAGCAATATTGCACCCCCGGCTTCACCGGCACCTACAATTCGCCGGATGCGGTGAGCGGCGGGCACACCTACGGCGGCTATTCCACGCACATCACGGTGAGCGAGGACTTCGTGCTGCGCATTCCGGAAAACCTGCCGCTGCCGGCGGTGGCGCCGCTGCTGTGCGCCGGCATCACCACCTGGTCGCCGCTGCGCAACTGGGGCGCCGGCCCGGGCCGGAAGGTCGGCGTCGTCGGCCTCGGCGGCCTCGGCCACATGGCCGTCAAGCTCGCCCATGCACTCGGCGCCCATGTGGTGCTGTTCACCACCTCCGCTTCCAAGATTGCCGACGGCAAGCGCCTCGGGGCCGACGAGGTGGTGTTGTCCACCGATCCCGAAGCGGTCGCCGCCCATGCCGAGAGCTTCGACCTGATCGTCGATGCGGTGGCGGCGCAGCACGACATCAACCTCTATCTCGGGCTGGTGAAGCGCGACGGCACGCTGGTGCAGGTGGGGGCGCCGGAACAGCCGCTGCCGGTTGCCGTGTTCAGCATCATCTGGCGGCGGCGCAACTTCGCCGGCTCGCTCATCGGCGGTATCGCCGAAACGCAGGAGATGCTGGACTTCTGCGGCGCCCACAACATCACCTCCGATATCGAGATCATTCCGATTCAGGATATCGAGAAAGCCTATGCCCGCATGCTGAAGAGCGACGTGAAATATCGCTTCGTCATCGACATGGCTTCGCTGAAGAGCTGAACCGGAACGCAAAAGGGACCGGGCGTCGTGCCCGGTCCCTCCTCTCATCTGTCTTTATCTCCGGCCTTGCCCGTCATTGCCGCCGCGGTCGACCGGCCACGGCCGGCCGGGCAGATGGCCTGCGCCGGCTCATTCGGCCGCCGTCGCCGCCCGTGCCCCGGCCTCGCGGCGCTTCACCGCCTCGATATCGCGATACTGCGCCGCCGGGTGGTTCGCCGGCAGATAGGGCCCTTCGCCGAACAGCTTCTCGCGCAGCGTGCCCGGCCGGTAGGCGGTGGGATAGACGCCGCGCTTCTGCAGTTCCGGCACGACATAATCCACCACGTCCTCGAACGTGCCGGGGGTCACGGCGTAGGCGAGGTTGAAGCCGTCGACGCCGGTTTCCTCCACCCACGTCTCAAGAATGTCGGCCACCGTCGCCGGCGAGCCCACGAACACCGGCCCGACGCCGCCGATGCCGCCCCAGCGCGCGAGCTCGGTAATGGTCCACGGCTTTTCCGGCGTCGAGAAATGCTCGACCCACGAGACGATGGCGTTGGTATCGACCTTCCGGACCAGATCGGTCGGGGCATACTGGCCGAAATCGATGCCGCTCCAGCCCGACATGAACGTCAGCGAGCCGTCGAACGAGGCATAGGATTCGTATTCGCGGAACTTCGCCTCCGCCTTCTCGTCGGTCTCGTCGGTGATGATGGTGACGAGGTTATAGATGCGAATCTGGTCGGCCCGGCGGCCGGCGGCCACCGCACGGCGGCGGATATCCTCCACATAGGCCTTCAGCAGCGATTTCGTCGGCGCGCCGACGAACACGCATTCGGCATGGGCGGCGGAAAACGCCTTGCCCGCGCCGGAGGCGCCGGCCTGATACAGCACCGGCGTGCGCTGCGGCGAGGGCTCGGTCAGGCTGTAGCCCGGCACCTCGAAGAACCGCCCTTTGTGGCCGATCTCGTGAACCTTCGAGGGATCGGTGAAGATACGCCGCTCGCGGTCGCGCAGCACCGCGCCTTCCTCCCAGCTGCCTTCGAGCAGCTTGTAGAGCACCGTCAGATATTCGGCCGCGACCTCGTAGCGGTTGTCGTGGCGCCTCAGGCCGCCCTCGCCCACGTTCTTCGCCCCGCTCTCCAGATAGGAGGTGACGATGTTCCAGCCGACACGACCCTTCGTGTGGTGGTCGGCGGTCGCCAGCCGGCGGGCGAACGTATAGGGGTGCTCGAACGAGGTCGAGGCGGTGATCCCGATGCCGAGATGCTCGGTTGCCAGCGCGATCGGAGCGGCGAGCTGCAGCGGATCGTTGACCGGAATCTGCGCGGCCTGATGCAGCGCATGGAAATTGGACCCCTTGTAGACATCGTAATAGCCGATCACGTCGGCGATGAAGATGCCGTCGAAGATGCCGCGCTCAAGCGTGCGGGCCAGATCCTGCCAATAGTCCAGATCCTTGTATTTCCACGACTTGTCGCGCGGATGCGCCCACAGGCCGGGGGACTGGTGCCCGACGCAGTTCATTTCGAATGCGTTGAAGTGGATTTGCCGGGTCATGGCCGGTCTGCTCCGAATATCGCGATATGCCACACGAGGGCGGGAGGGCCCGCGCAAGCCGCGCGACAGCACGCGGGCAAAGGGCCTGTCCGCCGCATGACAGCATCTTGCGTCGTTTTTGTCTATATGATTTATCGATTATAGGGATATATGGGCACCCCATCCGCTGCGGCGGTTTTTTCAGGAACGACGGCATGACGACGATCGAGAAGACACGCGCACCGGCCGCCGCAAACCCGGCCTCCGAAAGCCCGGCCGCCCCGGCGCAGGCCGGCCCCGTGCCGCAGTGGGGCGCGGGCCCCGATGCCGGTTACGAGGCG
>NZ_DAISHT010000035.1:0-4606 GCF_036822375.1 Pseudoxanthobacter sp.
TCCGGTCACCAAGGACAAGCGCGGCGAAGCGCCGTTCTCGGTGGATGCGAACCTGTTGCACTCGTCTTCCGAGGGCAAAGTGCTGGAGGATCCCAACGAGGAGCCGCCGGCCTATGTCTTCCAGCGCACCGTGTCGCCGGAAGAAGCCCCGGACCAGCCGACCGTCATCGAGATCGGCTTCGAGCAGGGCAATGCCGTGTCCATCAACGGCGAGGCGCTGTCGCCGGCCACGCTGCTGACCCGCCTCAACGAACTGGGCAAGGTCAACGGCATCGGCCGCCTCGACCTTGTCGAGAACCGCTTCGTGGGCATGAAGTCGCGCGGCGTCTACGAGACCCCCGGCGGCACCATCCTGCACGTCGCTCACCGCGCGATGGAATCGCTCACCCTCGACCGTGGCGCCGCCCACCTCAAGGACGAGCTGATGCCGCGCTATGCGGAGCTGATCTACAACGGCTTCTGGTTCTCGCCCGAGCGCGAGATGCTGCAGTCGCTGATCGACAAGAGCCAGGAGCCGGTTTCCGGCACGGTGCGGCTGAAGCTCTACAAGGGCAACACCATCGTCATCGGCCGTTCCAGCCCGAATTCGCTCTATTCGACCAAGATCGTCACCTTCGAGGACGACGCCGGCGCCTACGACCAGAAGGACGCTGCGGGCTTCATCAAGCTCAACGCCCTGCGCCTGCGGCTGCTGGCCGCCCGCGACAAGGGCATGGAGCGCTGAGGCCGCGGGCCGGAAACCGGGACGCTGCAATCTGAAGGCGCGGGGGCCTGCCCCCCGCGCTTTGTTCCGGCCGGGCACCGCCCGCTGCCGCGATGCCTTGCCGCCGGGGCCGCCCGCGGCACAGAGGGTGACCGATGGCCCAGAGCCCCCTTGCCGATGCCGGCCCGGCACTGCCGGATGCCCTCGCCCTTGCCCGCCGGCTGATCCGCCAGCCGAGCGTGACGCCCGATGCCCGCGGGCCGCTGGACGAGATGGAGGCGGTGCTTTCTGCCGCCGGCTTCCGCGTGGCCCGTCCGGTGTTTTCGGAAGAGGGCACGGAGCCGGTTGAAAATCTCTATGCCCGCTTCGGCACCGGCCGCCCGCACATCGCCTTCGCCGGCCATGTGGATGTGGTTCCGCCGGGCGACGTGGCCGCCTGGCGGCACGATCCGTTCTCCGGCGCCGTGGAAGACGGCGCGCTCTACGGACGCGGCGCGGTCGACATGAAGGGCGGCATCGCCGCGTTCATGGCCGCCGCCCTCGGCTTTCTGGCCAAGGCGGGACCGGATTTCGCCGGGTCCGTTTCCTTTCTCATCACCGGCGACGAGGAAGGGCCGTCCGTCAACGGCACCGCGAAGCTGCTGGACTGGTGTGCCGAGCGCGGCGAGGTGTTCGACGCGGCGCTCGTCGGCGAGCCGACCTGCGCGGCGCTGCTGGGCGACACGGTGAAGATCGGCCGGCGCGGCTCGATGTCGGGCACCGTCACCTTCCGGGGCGTGCAGGGCCATGTCGCCTACCCCGAGCGCGCCCTGAATCCGCTGCGGGCGCTGCTGGCGGTGGCGCCGGCGCTGACAGAGCCGCCGCTCGATGCCGGCAACGCCCATTTCGCCCCCTCCAATCTGGAAATCGTGTCGGTCGACACCGGCAATCCGTCGTGGAACGTCATTCCGGCCGAGACGCGGCTGCGCTTCAACATCCGCTACAACGATCTGTGGACCCGGCCGGCGCTGGAAGCGGAACTGCGCCGCCGTCTGACGGCCGCCGCGACGGCCGCCGGCGTTGCGGTGCCGGAGCTGGTGCTGGAGCGCGCCTCCGGCGATGTGTTCCTCACCGCGCCCGGACCGCTGGTGGCGGCGCTCTCCGGCGCCATCGCGGCGGTGACCGGGGTTGAGCCGGCGCTGACGACCGGCGGCGGCACATCGGACGCGCGCTTCATCAAGGACTATTGTCCGGTGGTTGAGTTCGGACTGGTCGGCACCACCATGCACAAGGTCGACGAGCGCGTGCCGGTGGCTGAGCTGGAGCAGCTGGCCGCCGTTTATGCCGCTTTCCTCAGCCAGTATTTTGCCGGCTGATGTCCATGGCCAGTCGTGACCCCGCGGGCCTCGTCGCCCATGTCATCCGCGCGCTGGAAGGTTCGATCGACGTGCTCTTCGGCCGCCAGAAGGCGCTGGCGGGCTTCGAGTTCAGCGTCGAGGCGTTCTGGCTGTCGTTCGGCGCCATCGTGCTGCTGGTGCCGGCGCTGGTGATTTCCACGGTGGCGGAAGCCCACCTTGCCGTCGGCCTCGGCCTGATGGAGGCCGATTCCTTTCCGTGGACGCTGCTGTTCGCCACCCGCGCCGGCGAACTCGTCATCGACTGGATCGGCTATCCGCTGATCCTGATGGCGCTGGCCCGGCCGCTGGGCATTGCGCCGCGCTTCGTGCCCTATGTCATCGTGCGCAACTGGTCGAGCGTGGTGGCGGCGGCGATCTATGTGCTGCCGGAACTGCTGTTCACCTTCGGCCTCGTCGACGGTGAGGCCTGGTTCCTGGCCAATCTGGTCGTGCTGGTGATCGTGCTGTTCTACCATTACCGCGTGGCGCGGCTGGCGCTGGCGGCGCCGGTGGGGCTCTGCATCGGGCTGGTGGCGCTGGAGACGGTGTTCAGCATCCTCGTCAGCGTCGGTTTCGACCGCCTGATCGGGCTCTGAGGCGGCCACCGCCTCAGGCGAGGGCCAGATCGACCGGCGCGATTTCGGCCGGCGCCGTCAGCGCCTTTTCAAACGGCGTCGGCGGGCGGGCGCCGCTGACGGCGAGCAGGGCCTCGCCGGCCGCGGTGCGCTGGCCGGACATCGCCAGCGCGGCGACCAGCGTCAGGCGGAACAGGTTGTTCTCGATGCGGCTGCCCCCGGCCTCGCGCAGCCGGCCGGCAATGGGCGTCAGCGCGGCCACGGCACCGGCCGCATCCTGCGCGGCCATCGCGGCTGCGCCCTGGCCCAGTTGCAGGCCGATCTGCCAGCGCTCGCTGCGCACGGCAGCGGCCGACATCAGCCGCAGCGCCTCGTCGGCCTCCGCCTTGCGGCCGCCGCGCACCAGAGCATAGAGAAAGTGGGCGTTCAGGAACGGGTTGACGGCCTCGCCGGCGTGCTCCGCGGCGCTGGCGGCAAGGCCGGTCCAGAAGGTCGGGTCGAGCGGCGCGCTGACCAGTTCCACCCGCCAGAGGATGGAAATGGCATCGGTCAGTGCGCGCGGCGTGCGCGGGTCGACGATGGCGAGGGCGCGGTGATAGAGCGCCATGGCAGCCGGCACATCGAGCCGGGTCAGATGCAGCAGAGCGTTCATCCACACATTGTGGGTGCGCAGCACCGTGTTGTGCCCGTCCCACGTCGGCGCCACGGTGTCGAACAGGCGCAGGCCATCGGCGATGGTGCCGCCGGCGATATGGCAGGCACCGAGCACGAAATGGGCCCACGGCGTATCGAGATCGAGGGCCAGGGCCCGTTCGGCCGTTTCGCGGGCCACCGCCGTGGCGCCCTGCTGGGCCTGTGCATCCGCCAGCAGGGCCAGAAAGGGGGCCTGCTCCTCGTTCATCACCCGCGCCCGGCCCATCATCCGCAACTGGCGCACATCGTCGGGCGCGTGGGCAAACAGCGTGTGGGCGAAGCGCAGGGCGATGAGGTCTTCCGGCCACCGCTCGACCACGCTTTCCAGCCGCAGCAGGGCCTCGCCGAAAGCGCAGCGCGCCCAGGCATCGGCGGCCTCGATCAGCCAGCGCTCGCGCTCCGTCACATGGGGAACGAGGCGGGCGAGGTCGACCAGCGGACGGGCCAGAGTGGCGATCTGGCGGGCCGAGCCGGTGCGCAGCGCCAGCCAGGCGGCATAGATTTGCACCAGCGGGCAGTCGGGCACCGCCTCGGCCAGCGCCACGATCTCATGCTCGTTGTCATGGTAACCGAGGCAGGCGTGCTGGAACTGCCGCACGGCGGCGGCGGTGTGGTCGTCGGCCCCGGTCAGATAAAGGCCGCGCATGTCGAGCGGCATGGCTTCTCTCTCCCCGGACCGCGCACAGGCCTTCCTCATAGCACAAATATGGCGCGTCCGCGCTGCCGACCGTCGCCGGCCGGCTGAACGGCGGCTGAACGGCGCCCTCAGGCCGCGTTCAGCCGGCCGGCGCTATCGTCGGCTTCATCGTGAAAGCGGCGGCTGCGGCCGCCGGGTTCAGAGGAGAGGCAGATGGTCTGGCATCGGGAAACGGAGCAGGCACCGGCTGCGGCATGCGCCCGTGTGCAGAACGCGGGCATCGGGCGCCGCGGTCTGGCGGGGCTGCTGGCCCTGGCCGGCGTGGTGCTGGCTGTTGTGGCCGGCGGGGCCGCGCCGGCGGCTGCGGCCGGGGTGGTGCCGGTGCAGTGGAACGGCGGCTGGCAGCCGGGCGGCCAGTATGCGCCGCCGCCGCCCCCGCCGCCCGGCGGCTGGTACCGCGGCGGCTATAACCCGCCGCGCTACCGCGCCTATCCGCCGCGTTACCGCGAGGTGTGCCGGGTGCGGCGCGAGCGGGTGGTGCTGCGCCGGCCCTATGCGCCGCCGGTGGTCTCGTGGCGCCCGGTCCGGGTGTGCCGGCCGGTGCGCTGAGGGGGCGTTGCGC
>NZ_DAISHT010000035.1:4706-19219 GCF_036822375.1 Pseudoxanthobacter sp.
CCTTCCAGTTCGGGCATCTGATGGGCCTCGAACATCGGTTCCTGCCCGCTGCGCCGCTTGGCGACGTAGTCGTGGGTCAGTTTGACCACGAGGCCGGACAGCAGCACGATGGCGATCAGGTTGATCGTGGCCATCAGGCCCATCGAGGCGTCGGCGAGGTTGAACACGGTATCGACCGCCTGAACGGAGCCCCACACCACCATGGCGAGCACGGCGAGGCGCAGCACGACGATGCCGGTGCGGTGGCCCGCGCCGAGATAGACCATCGAGCTTTCGGCATAGGAATAATTGCCGATGATCGAGGTGAAGGCGAAGAAGAACAGCGCGATGGCGATGAAATATTTGCCGGCAACGCCGATGTGCACGTTCATGGCGGCCTGCGTGAGCTGAACGCCGGTGAGGCCGCTGCCGGGCTTCAGCACATCGGCGAGCAGGATCATCAGCGCGGTGGCCGTGCAGATGACGATGGTGTCGATGAACACGCCCAGCGCCTGCACCAGACCCTGCGATGAGGGGTGGTGCGGATCGGGGGTGGCGACCGCGGCGATGTTCGGCGCGCTGCCCATGCCGGCTTCGTTGGAGAACAGGCCGCGCTTGACGCCGTTCATCATGGCCGCGGCGATGCCGCCGGTGAAGCCGGCTGCCGCCTCCTGAATGCCGAAGGCGCTGCCGATGATGTGCCACAGCATGGCCGGCACGGCGCCGATGTGGGTGACGAGGGCATAGAGCGCGACGAGGATATAGCCCAGCGCCATGAACGGCACGAGGACCTCGGCCACTCTGGCGATGGTGCCGATGCCGCCGAAGATGATGACGGCGGTGAGCGCCGCGACCACCACGCCCGTCGCCACCGGCGGCACGCCGAAGGCGCCCTGCACCGCGCCGGCAATCGAGTTGGCCTGCACGGCGTTGAAGATGAGCCCGAAGGACAGGATAAGGCAGGCGGAGAACAGCGCCGCCGCCCACGGCGCCTTCAGCCCTTTGGCGATGTAATAGGCCGGGCCGCCGCGATAGTCGCCGGCATCGTCGCGCACTTTGAAGAGCTGGGCGAGCGTGCTTTCCGAATAGGCCGTGGCCATGCCGACGGTGGCCACCATCCACATCCAGAAGATTGCCCCCGGTCCGCCGAGATAGAGCGCCACCGCCACGCCGGCGATGTTGCCGGTGCCGACGCGCGAGGCAAGGCTGGTGCACAGCGCCTGAAACGGCGTGATGCCGCCGCGGTCGGCCTTGCGGGAGCCGAGCACGGCGCGAATCATTTCCGGGAAATGCACGATCTGGATGAATTTCAGCCGCAGCGTGAAATAGATGCCCACGGCCAGCAGGCCGTAAATGAGCACATAGCCCCAGAAAATCGTGTTGAGAAAGTCGATAACGGCGTTCATGCGGGCTCCTCTGGCGGAGCGGTTTCCCGAAGCCGGTGCGTCCGCACTGGCTCTGAACCGCGTTCAGACCGGCTTGCCGGCGTGTCCTTCGGGGCCACGAAGCGGCACTGGCGGGCACGATCGGTGGGAATGGTAGCGGTAAGCCGGCAACCGGTCGATGGTGCCCGCCGCGAATTGAGGCGGAAATTTGGTCACAGGGCCGCGTGCTGCCGCCCTGCCTGCGAGGCCCGGCGAGCCCGCCCGGCCCGTGCCCTTCTCTGCCGCTGCCCCGCCCCCGCCCGCTGCCGCGCCGCCGGCGCGGTCCGCAGCGGGCGTCGCTCAGCCCGCCGGCCGGAAAGGCCGGGCGAGGGAGGCCGGGAAGTGCTCGGCCATCATCTGCCGGTTGCGGGAAATGAGCACGAGAACGGCGATCGTGGCGAGATAGGGCAGGGCGGCGAGCAGCTCCGACGGCACGGCAAGGCCCAGAGCCTGCCCCTGCAGTTCCAGAATGCTCATGCCGCCGAACAGCCACGCGCCGAGCAGCACCCGCAGCGGCCGCCAGGTGGCGAACACCACCAGAGCCAGCGCGATCCAGCCCTTGCCGGCGGTCATGTTCTCCACCCACAGCGGGGTGTAGGCGACGGAGAGATAGGCCCCGCCGAGCCCGGCCATCAGCCCGCCGAACAGCACCGCCGCGTAGCGGATGCGGATCACCGGATAGCCGATGGCGTGGGCGGTTTCCGGCGATTCGCCCACCGTGCGCAGCACCAGCCCCGCCTTGGTGCGGTAGAGAAACCACGCGATGGCCGCAAACAGCGCGAGCGCCAGATAGACCAGCGGATCGAAGCGGAAGAGCAGCGGCCCGGCCACCGGCAGCGACGAGAGCACCGGCAGCGACAGCCGGTGCAGCGCCTCGATGGGATCGCTGCCGAAGCCGCGGCCGATGAAGGCGGAAACGCCCGAGCCGAAGATGGCGAGGGCCAGCCCGGCGGCATACTGGTTGGTGAGGAAGGTGAGGGCGAGCACGCCGAAAATCAGCGCCGCCGCCGCGCCGGCCAGCGCCCCGGCAACGACGGCAAGCCCCGTCGGCAGCCCGGAAATGACCGCCCAGAACGCCACCGCCGCGCCGAGCAGCATCATGCCTTCGATGCCGAGATTGAGCACGCCCGCCTTTTCCACCACCAGCTCGCCGAGCGCGGCGAACAGCAGCGGCGTTGCCGCCACGATGGTGCCGGTGAAGATCGCCGTGAACAGATCCATCGCCGCCTCTCAGGGTGCGCGCCGGGCGGGCGCGGGCACGCGCACCACCCGGTAGAAAATGAAGAAGTCGGCTGCCAGCAGGAAGAACAGCAGCAGCCCCTGAAAGATGCGCGTCAGCGCCGCCGAAAGGCCGAGGCTCATCTGCGCAGCCTCGCCGCCGAGGAACAGCAGCGACATCAGCAGCCCGCCGAGCACGATGCCGAACGCATTGAGCCGGCCGATGAACGCCACGATGATGGCCGCAAAGCCGTAGCCCGGCGAGATCTGCGGCGAAAGCTGGCCGAGCGGGCCGGCCGCCTCCATCATGCCTGCCGCGCCGGCCGCCGCGCCGCCGGCCAGAAGCCCCATCCACACCGCCGCCGATTCATGAAAGCCGGCATAGCGGGCGGCCAGCGGCGCCGCCCCGCTCACCGCCATGCGATAGCCGAGGAAGCTGCGGTCGGTGAAAAGCCATGTCGCCACCACTGCCGCGGCGGTGAGGAAGACGGAGACGTTGACCCGGTAGGCATCGGCAAACAGCGGCCACATCGCCGCCGGCGGCAGCAGCGCGGTCTGCGGATAGTTGAAGCCCGCCGGATCGCGCCAGGGCCCGTGCACCAGCCACGACAGGAACAGCGTCGCCACATAGGTCAGCATCAGCGTGACGAGGATTTCGCTGGTGTTCATGCGGGCGCGCAGAAAGGCCGGGATCGCCGCCCACGCCATGCCGGCGGCCATGCCGGCCGCCAGCATCAGCGGCAGCAGCAGTGGGCTTTCGGGCGCCGGGAAGAAGAGGCCCACGCCGGTTGCCGCGATGGCGCCGGCGATGAGCTGCCCTTCCGCGCCGATGTTCCACACATTGGCGCGGAACCCGATCGCCAGCCCGCAGCCGATCAGGATCAGCGGCGAGGCCTTGAGCAGCCATTCCGACACGCCGTTGAGGTCGCTCAGCGGCTCAAGGAATACGGTGGCGAGGGTGGCCGCGGGGTCGTAGCCGAGCCCGGCGAACAGCACCGCGCCCGCCGCCAGTGTCAGCACCGCGGCCACCGCCGGCGCCAGAACGCGCATCGGGGCGGACGGCGCGGGCCGCTTTTCGATCCGGAAGATCATTCTTGGCGCTCCCCGGCGGTGTCGCCGCTGCGGCCGGTCTGGCCGGTCATCATCAGGCCGACGGCCTCGCGGCTGGTGGCGGTGCGCGGCATCGGGGCGGAAAGCTGCCCCCCGGCCATGACCGCGATGCGGTCGCAGATCTCGAACAGCTCGTCGAGTTCCTCGGAGATCACCAGCACCGCGGTGCCGGCGCGGCTGAGGTCCACCAGCGTCTGGCGGATGAAGGCGGCGGCGCCCACATCCACGCCCCAGGTCGGCTGGGCGACCAGCAGGACCTTCGGTTCGAGCCCGATCTCGCGGCCGACGATGAATTTCTGCAGGTTGCCGCCGGAAAGGCTCTGTGCCGGGGCATCGACGCCGTTGGCCCTGACGCCGAACCGCCCGATGACGGCGCGCGCCAGCGCGCCGGCGCGGGCGCGGTCGATGAAGCCATGGCGCACTGCGCCGCTGCGGTGGGCGGTCAGCACCATGTTCTGGCGCAGGCTGTGGGCCGGCACCGTGCCGCGGCCCAGCCGCTCTTCCGGCACGAAGGCAAGGCCGAGTGCGCGGCGGGCACCGGCATCGAGCCGGCCGCAGGGGGTGCCGTCGATGGTCACGGCATTGGCGCGCGGGTGGCGCCGCTCGCCGCTGAGAAGGGCCGTGAGTTCCGCCTGCCCGTTGCCGGAAACGCCGGCGATGCCGACGATCTCTCCGCCGTGCACCGCCAGCGACACGTCGCGGAGCGCCGTGCCGAAGGCATCGCGCGGGGCGGCGGAGAGGCTGCGCACCTCCAGCCGCGGCTGCGGCGAGGGCGTTGCCGGTGCCACGCGCATCTGCGGCAGGTCCGAGCCCACCATCATGCGCGCCAGTTCCATGGCATCGCTCTGGCGCGGCCGCGCCGTTCCGGTCACCCGGCCGCCGCGCAGCACCGTGGCGCTGTCGCACAGGGCCTGCACCTCGTCCAGCTTGTGGCTGATATAGAGGATGCTGCACCCTTCCGAGGCGAGCTGGCGCAGGGTGACGAACAGTGCCGCGGCAGCCTGCGGCGTGAGCACGGAGGTCGGCTCATCGAGAATGAGCAGCTGCGGCGCCTGCAGCAGGCAGCGCACGATTTCCACCCGCTGCCGCTCGCCAACCGAAAGGTGATGCACCAGCCGGCCGGGATCGACCGGCAGGCCGTAGCGCTGCGACAGCGCCCGGATGCGGGCGCTGAGCGCGGCGCGGTCGTGGCGGCCGGCCAGCGCGAGGGCGATGTTGTCAGCGACCGTCACCGACTCGAACAGCGCGAAGTGCTGGTAGACCATCTCGATGCCCAGCGCGCGGGCGCGGGCCGGGTTGTGGGGGCCGAGTTCGCGGCCGTTCCACAGGATGTCGCCGCTGTCGGCCGCCGCCGCCCCGTAGATGATCTTCATCAGGGTCGACTTGCCGGCACCGTTTTCGCCGAGCACGGCGTGGATCTCGCCCGGCGCAATCGACAGCGAGATGGCGTCGTTGGCTGTCACGCCGGGATAGCGCTTGCAGATGCCGCGCAGCTCCAGCCGCGGCGGCGGGGCGGCGGAAGGGGCCGGCGAGGCGGGCCGGGACGAAGGCGGGGTCTGTGCGGACACGGGCATTCCTGACAGGGCGCTGCGGCCACCGGGGCGCGGGGCTCCGGTGGCCGGTGCAAGGGCCGTGCAAGCGGCGGCGGTCAGCCGAGTTTGCCGACCATGCCGGCGACGAACCAGTTCATGCTGCGGATTTCGTCGTCGGAAAGGGCGGCGCCGGTGGCCACGCGCACCTTGCCGGACTGGTCCTTCACCTCGCCGGCGAACGGCAGTACCTTGCCGGCGGCGACATCGGCCTCAAGCTGCTTCACGCCGGCAAGGGCGGCGGCGGGGATCTGGTCGTTGTAGGGCGCCATCTTCACCACGCCCGCCCCCAGCCCGTCCCAGCGCACGGTCGGCTTCCATGTGCCGTCCATCACCGCGCGGGTGTTGTTGAGGTAGTCGCTCGACCAGTCGAGGGTGAAGGCGGTGAGCTGCTTGCCGGAGGCGAACCGCGCCATGTCGCTCGCATAGCCGATCGACCACACGCCGTGATCGCCGGCCACCTGAACGCCGGTTGCGGTGTCGGTCATGGAGCAGATCACGTCGCAGCCCTGCGAGATCAGGGTGGCGGCGGCCTCTTTTTCCTTGCCGGGATCGTACCAGGAATTGAGGAACAGCGCGTTGCAGGTGATCGCCGGGTTCACACGCTGGGCGCCGAGCAGCAGGGCGTTGGCCGAATAGAGAATATCGGGAATCGGGAAGCCGCCGATGAAGCCGATCTTGGCGCTCTTCGTCATGTGCCCGGCGGCCGCGCCGGCCACGTAGGTGCCCTCGTAGTAGCGCGCCTCGAAGAGGCCGAGATTGGCGAGATGCACGATGCCGGAGCAGTGCTCGAACGCCGTTTTGGGAAAGCGCGGCGCCACCTTCTGCATCGGCGTGCCGTGAGAGAAGCTGGTGCCGAAGATGAGCTTGTTGCCATCGGCGGCAAGCTGGCGGAACACCCGCTCGGAATCCTGCGGGGTGAAGATGTTATCGAGAACGGTGATCTTCACCTTGTCGCCGTAGGTCTTCTCGATCGCTTCCACGCCGAGGCTGTGCTGCTTGGTCCAGCCGATTTCGGCGATGGGCGAGACATAGACCACGCCGATCCTGAGGGGTTCGTCGGCGGCCAGCGCCAGGCGGGGCGCAAGGCCGGTGCCGAGCACGGTGCCGAGGGCGGCGCCGGCCCGGAGGAAATCGCGTCGTGTCGTTGTCGTCATGTCGGGTCCTTCTGGGAAAGCTCGGGCCGGCTGGTCCGGCTCCTCGTGGTTGCCGGGCGGGCCGTCAGGGCGCGTGCCCCTCGCGGTCGTCATCGTCGCCGGGCGCGGAAAGGGCCGCCGCGCCGGGGCTGAGATAGGGCGCAAGAGCCTCGCGCGGGGTGCGTTCGGGATAGACCGCGCGGTCCATGATGTAGCCGTGGACGACGCGGCGATAATGGCTGCTCATCAGTTCCGCGGCCTGCTTCACGCGCCCCTTTTCCAGAAGCTCGGCGATGCGGGCGTGCTCGTCGATGAGGTGGCAATATTCGAAGTCGGCGGAGATCAGCGAGCGCAGCAGCCGCGTGCGGCGCACGAGCTGGGCGTGGATCTCCTGCATCACGCGGTTGCGCGAAAGCCGCACCAGCAGGCTGTGGAACTCCTCGCCCAGTTCGTCGGCAAGGGCGTGGTTGTGGCTGGCGAAGGCCTGCCGCTGCCGCTCGACGTGCTGGCGCAGTTCCGCCCAGCCGGCCGGGCCGAGGCGGTCGGCAAGCTGGCCGGCAACGCCGTTCTCCACCAGCGTCAGGGCATCGTAGATCTCCACCGCCTCCTGCAGGCTGGGGCGGGCAACGAAGGCGCCGCGGTTGCGCTCGATCTGCGCCAGCCCGTCGTCGGCCAGCCGGATCAGCGCCTGACGCACCACGATGCGGCTGGCATTGAAGATCTCCGACAGCTCGCGCTCGCCGAGCTTGCAGCCGGGCACCAGCCGGTGATCGAGGATCGCCCGGGTGAGGATGGCGGCAATTTCCTGCGAACGGCTGCTCATGAGGGGCGGGCTCTGGTCGGGTCGGTCTCTGTCGGGTCGGTCTCTGGCGGGGCAGGCTCTGGCGGGCCGGGCTCTGGCGATGCGGGACGAAGTCGGCCCGCCGGCGGGTTAACCGGCCGGCAGGCGGCCCGCAACCCGGACCAAACCCCGGTGCCGGCGTGGCAGCGGGCCGGATCTGCCCAGCATTAAGGCATGCACAGATCACAACCATCCCTCCGGGATTGTCAATGTCAAAATTTAGGATCGGTCTGCCTATTATTCAGAATTGATATCCAATCTAGATTAGATAAGCATCCAAACAACCGTGAGGCCGGGCGCTTCCCCGGTGGTTGCGGCGGCTCAGCGCACAGGGAAGACGGCGATGCAGGACCAGTGTCACGACCCGGTCATCCTCAATCTGTGGCACCCGGTGGGGGCGCTCGCCGAGGCGCCGCGCGGCCGGCCGGTGGAAAGCGTGCTGATGGGCGGGCGGGTGAGCTATGTCGTGGAGGGCGAGGGGGCCGTGCGCGTCTGGCGCGGCGGGCCCGGTGAGGCCGCGGCCGCGCCGCTGCCGGCGCTGGCGGCCTATGGCTATGTGTGGACCTCGTACGGCACGCCGCCGCCGGCGCTGTTTCCCATTCCCGAATATGACGAGCCGGACCGGCGCTGCTTCAATGCGGTGACGATGGGCGTCAATGTCTCTGCCCCGCGGGCCATCGAGAATTTTCTCGACATGGGCCACTTCCCCTATGTCCACACCGACATTCTCGGCGCCGAACCCCATACCGAGGTGAAGGATTACGACGTGGAGGTTTCCGGGGAGCGCGACGAGGTGCTGGCCACCCGCTGCCGCTTCTTCCAGCCGATGGCGGCCGCTGCCTCGCACGGCGGGGCGGAGGTGAACTACGTCTATCGCGTGCCGCACCCCTTCTGCGCCGTGCTCTACAAGTCGAGCGCAGCCGATCCGGCGCGCTTCGACGTGATCGGGCTGTTCCTGCAGCCCGTCGGCGAGGAGCGCGTGCGCGCTCACATGATGCTGTGCATCCTCGACGACGAGAACGACGACAAGGCGATCCGCGCCTTCCAGCAGACCATCTTCGGGCAGGACAAGCCGATTCTGGAAAACCAGATTCCGAAGCGCCTGCCGCTCGATCCCCGCGCCGAGACCCCGATCCGGGCCGACCGCTCCGCCGTTGCCTATCGCCGCTGGCTGAGCGCCAAGGGCGTGACCTACGGCACCCTTCCCGCTGCCCGCTGACGGAGCCGGCCGACATGTCACAGACTGCTTCCCCCTCTTCCGTTTCCACCCTCGCGGACGATCTTCCGGCCGGGCGCTGGCACCCGGTTGCGGCGCTTGAGGATCTCTCCGGCCACCATGTGTTCCATGCCGCGATCGAAGGGCAGGAACTGGCCGTCTGGCAGGCCGACGACGGCTTCCTCAATGTCTGGGAGAACCGCTGCCTGCACCTCGGCGTGCGGCTTTCCATCGGCATCAGCGACGGGCGCGAGCTGAAATGCCAGTATCACGGCTGGCGCTATGCCAGCCGCACCGCCGGCTGCACCTACATTCCCGCGCACCCGGCCAATGCGCCGGCCCGCACCATCGCCAACCGCACCTTTCCGTCCGCCGCGCGCTACGGTCTGGTGTGGTCGAGCCTCGGGGCGGGCGGCGCGGTGCCGGCGGTGCCGGCGCTGGAGCGCGGCACGCCGTTCGTGCTGCGGGCTGTTGCCGTTGCCGCGCCGGCGGATATCGCGATGCGCCATCTGCGCAGCTATCGCTTCCGCCCCTCGGATATTGCGGCCCGCGCGGGCGGCGACGGCGCGCCGGCGGTGACGGCGGAGGCCGGCGACGCTTTCAGCCTGACCCTGCGGGCGCATGAGGAGGGTGCGGAGACGCGCGCCGTGTTCTTCGTGCAGCCCGTCGATGCCGGCCGCTCCGTCATCCGCGGCATCCTCGATGGCGTGCCGGCGGAAGCCGGCCGGCTGGCGGTGCTGCATCACCACGACGAGCGGCTGGCGCTGATCCGCGATGCCGCCGCGGCAGAGGCCGCCCGGCGGCCCGCGCCCGCGGTGTCTGCGCCTGCGCCGGCGGCGCCTGTCGCGCACGGCCCGGAAGCCGGGCCTGAGGCGGCCGCAGAGGGGCCGCGCGTGCAGCCGGCGCTGCGCGTGCAGGTGGCGCGCAAGTGGCTGACGGCGCAGGGCATTGCCGCGTTCCGGCTGGTGCCGCTCGCCGGCCATCTGCCGGCGGTGCAGCCGGGCGCGCACATCGATGTGCACTTGCCCAACGGGCTGGTGCGGCCCTATTCGCTGGTCAATGCGCCGGGCGAGGGCGGGCATTATGTCATCGCCGTCAAGCGCGAGGCGGAAAGCCGCGGCGGCTCGGCCTGCCTGCACGACAGCGTGCGGGAGGGCGATGTGCTGGCCATTTCCGCCCCGCGCAACACCTTCGTGCTGCGCCGCGATGCCACCGACACGCTGCTGATTGCCGGCGGCATCGGCCTGACGCCGCTGCTGGCGATGGCGCAGGCACTGGCCGGTTCGGGCCTTGCCTTCACGCTGCATGCCTTTGCGCAGAGCCGCGCCCATCTCGCTTTCCCGGAGCGGCTGGACGATCTCGGCGCCCGCGCCGTTGTCCACCCCGGCCTCGATGCCCAGGGGACCGGGGCCGCGCTCGCGGCGCTGCTGGGCGACTATCGCCCCGGCCGGCAGGTTTATCTGTGCGGCCCGGCCGGCATGCTGGCGGCGGCGCGCGCGGCCGCCGCCGCCGGTGGCTGGCCGGCGGATGCGGTGCGGGCGGAATATTTCGCCAACCCCGAGGCGCCCGACACCGCCGGCGCCTTCGAGGTGGCGCTGGCACGCTCGTGCCTGACGCTCTCCGTGCCGGAGGGCCGCACCGTGCTGCAGGTCTTGCAGCAGGCGGGCGTGGAAATCCCGTCTTCCTGCGAGCAGGGCGCCTGCGGGGCCTGCATGTGCGACGTGATCGACGGCGAGCCGGATCATCGCGATGTCTGCCTCAGCGCCGGGGAGCGGGCGGAGGGGCGCTTCCTGCCCTGCGTGTCGCGCGCCCGGTCCGCCCGCCTCGTGCTCGACATCTGATATCCGGGGACACCGCATGCTGACGCTTCACGATTTTGCACTGTCGGCCGACTGCTACAAGGTGCGGCTGCTGCTCTCCGTTCTGGGCGTGGCCCACGATCCGGTGCCGGTGGATTGTTTTCCCGGCGGCGAAAACCGCTCGCCCGCCTTCCGGCGGCTGAACCCGCTGGGCGAGGTGCCGGTGATCGAGGACGAAGGCTTCGTGCTGTACGAGGCGACGGCGATCCTCGTCTATCTCGCCGGCCGCTACGATGCCGGCGGCGGCTGGTATCCGCGGGCAGAGCCGCAGGCGCTGGGGGAAATCGGCCAGTGGCTGGCCTTTTCCGCCCGCCTCGCGGCCACGGCCGGGGTGGCGCGGCTGGCAGAGGGCTTTCTCATTGCCGCCGATGTTGCGGCCTGCCGGGCCGGTGCCCATGGTCTGCTGCAGGTGCTGGACGAGCACCTGTGGTTTCGCGAGCGCGCCGGCGGTGCATGGCTCTGCGCACGGCCGGCGCCGACCCTTGCCGATATCGCCTGCTTTCCCGATGTGATGCTGAGCGAGGAAGGGGGCATCGCCCGGCAGGACTACCCCTCCGTGCGCCGCTGGACGGACCGGGTGAAGCGCATTCCCGGCTTCACCGTCATGCCGGGTGTTTTTCCGGCCGGGCCGGCCTGAGCGGCCCGCCGGTCAGCGGGTCGCAGCGGACACCGTTGACAATGCCTCCAAATCGCCATGCACTGGTGCTATTAAGAATGCTTCCGGCTCGCCCCGGCCCGGTCGCGGACATGGCGTCTTCTCCCCCGAGACGGAGACGGAAACAGACTTCGTTCAGTTTCGATCTGTTATAAAGTAAGTTGTGCGGCGTTATTTGCGCAATTTTATGGCTTGCGCGGCGTCGGCCGGACTCTGTATGACAGACGAGGGGACGGAATAGGGCCCGGCCCGGCCCCGGTTTGCGGCGCGTTGCGCGGCCGGTCGGGGAACTGCGGCGGGCGAATGGCATCCGACATCTTTTCGGGGGGGTGCGATGAGTGCAGAAGAGACTGTAGCGGCCGGACTGACGACGCTCGACCGTCTTCGCATCGGCGAGCGGGCCATCGTGCACGCCATCGAGGCCGGCATTTTTGAAAGCGGCCTCGCCACCCGCCTGCGCGCGCTGGGCGTGACCCACCCCAATGAAGTGACGATGGTGCGTCAGGGCTGGTTCGGCGGCCCGTTCATCGTGCGGGCCGGGCGCGCCACCGAGATCGCCATTCGCCGCGCGGAGGCCGCCCTCGTTCAGGTGCGGCCGCTCTGAGGGCGGCTGCGCCCGGTCCGCCCGCGCGGTTCTGAGCGGCAGCCCCGCGCAGCGACCCCTCTGCGGCACCGGCCGCCAGCCATCCCGCCGTTCCCGACAGCCCAGAAGCTCTCCGGCGCCCGCGCCCGGATACGAAAGGCCGCGCCGCCCGGCGCCGGCCGCGGAACCCGCCATGCACTGCTCATCGCCTGCCACGCTCAGCGCCGCGCCCAATGCCATGCCCCGCGTGGCCCTGATCGGCCAGCCCAACACCGGCAAGTCGATGCTCTACAACCGCATCACCGGGGCCGGGGCCTATGTGGGCAACTGGCCGGGTATCACCGTCAGCCTTTCCAACGCGCGGGTGCGTCTGGATGGCCGCGAGGTGGAATTCGTCGACCTGCCCGGCATCTACGATCTGGAGGGCTTTTCCGACGACGAGCGGGTGGTGGCGGACTTTCTGCGCACCTATGCGGTGGATCTGGTGATCGTGGTCATCAACGCCAGCCAGATCGACCGTCAGATTCTGATGCCGCTGCAGGTGCGCCAGCTCGGCCTGCCGGCCGTGGTGATGCTGAACATGGCCGACGAGGCGGCGAAGGCCGGTATCGATATCGACACCGCTGCCCTGTCGCGGCGCCTCGGCCTGCCGGTTCATCTGATCAGCGCCAAATATGGTCTGGGTTTCCACGAGGCGATGGCCTCCGTTGCCGCCGCTCTGGCCGCGCGTGCCGAAACGCCGCCGGTGCTGGCCGATTACGACACCCTGCGGGCAACCCTGATGAGCAGCGACACGCTGGCCGAAACGCTGGCGGGGGCGGTGCACTATCCCGCCGTGCCGCCGCGCACCGTCACGGAGCGGCTCGACCGCTGGCTGCTGCACCCCATTCTCGGCCTGCCGATCTTCTTCCTGCTGATGCTCGGGGTGTTCTACATCGTGTGGAGCATCGGTCTGCCCTCGCAGGACTGGGTCGGGTTCGTCACCGACCGGGTCCAGAGCCGCATTCTCGATCCCGTGCTGGGCCTCGGGCCGGCGTGGCTGCACAACTTTCTCGTCAACGGCGTCTGGCTCGGCGTGGCGACGGTGGCCTCGTTCGTGCCGCTGATCATGCTGTTCTTCTTCTGTATGGCGATCGTGGAAGACAGCGGCTACCTCTCCCGCGCGGCCTATCTGATGGATACGTGGATGCGCCGCATCGGCCTCGACGGCCGCGCGTTCGTGATGCAGATGATGGGCTTCGGCTGCAATGTGCCGGCGCTGATGGGCACGCGCGTGATGCGCTCGCGGCCGCTGCGGCTGCTCTCGATGCTCATCATTCCGTTCTCGCTGTGCTCGGCGCGGCTGGCGGTGTTCGTGTTCATCATCGCTGCGGTCTTCCCGCCCGCGCAGGGGCCGCTGGTGCTGTTTTCGTTCTATGTCATCAGCTTCGTGGCGGCTTTTCTGGCGGCGGCGATCTTCTCGCGCTCGAAACAGTTCCGCAACACCGAGCCGTTCGTGCTGGAACTGCCGCCCTATCGGGTGCCGACGCTCAGGCAGGTGTGGCTGCGCGGCTATGGCGAACTGCGCGAATTCCTGAAGCGGGCGACGAATTTCATCATTCTCGGCACCGCGGCGGTGTGGTTCCTCACCAATTTTCCGACCGATGCCACCGGTCTCGGCACCTGGGGCGGCCGGCTGGGCGAACTGCTGCAGCCGGTGATGGCGCCGATCGGCATCAACCCCTATCTCACGCTGGCGCTGATCTTCGGCTTCATCGCCAAGGAAGTCGTCATCGGCTCGCTGTCGACCATCTATGCCATGTCGTCGGGGCTGGTGGCGCACCAGATCGCAATCACCGTTTCGCCCGCCGCAGCCTACAGCTTCTGCCTGTTCTGCCTGCTTTACACGCCCTGCCTGACGACCGTCGCCACCGTGAAGGCGGAAAGCCGCTCGTGGGGCTTCATGCTGTTTTCGCTGGCGATCTCCCTCGTCTATGCGTGGCTGATCGCCTTTGCCTTCTATCAGTCGGCGCTGCTGCTCGGCTTCCGGTGAAACGGGGGGAACCCGCGATGGTCCGCCTGCCTGCCTCCGTCTCCCGGCCGGGTGCCGGGCTTGCCGTGCTGGCGGCGCTGGTTGCCGGCGTGGCGGTGCTGCTGGCCCCGGCCGTGCCGTGGCCCGACGCGGCCCTGCGCAGCGATCCGGCGCGGCGTTACGAGACGCTGCGCAGCGCGCTGGCCGCCGGCGATTTCCGCGCCGCCAACACCGAGTTCTCAGAAATCGTGCTGGCGCTGGCCAACCGCACCAACGAGGGCTGGCTCGGCCGCGACGACCCGCAGGCGCTGCCGTGTGCCGATCTCGTTTATATCGACACGCTGTTTTCGGCTGCGTCCGGCGGTCGTTTCGGCTTTGCCGCGCAGGATGCGGTGCTGAAGGGGCTGGCGCGGCCGGCGGCCGGCGCGGAGCAGGCGGCGGTCCCGCTTTCCGCCGATGGCGGGCGGCTGGTGGCCTTCGGCACGGCGGTCGGCTGGTATCGCGACGGCCGCTGGCTGACCTACGAGAACCTCGATTTCTCACCCCGCACGGCGCCTCCCGGCCATCTGCCGGTGTTCATGCCGGAGCGCAGGGTGCGCGCCCCGTTCAAGTGGCGTGACGGCAGCCCGGAGACCGGCGGCGCCGTGTTCGATGTTCTCGACGAGCGCTTTGCCGCCTGCCAGCCCTGAGAAGGGCCGGCCAGCTTTTCCCCCGTTCCGTTCGTCCCGGCGCGCAGAAGCCGCGCGGCTGTTTCAGGCTCCCTGAAAGGCGGGCCTGAGCGCGGCTGCCTTATCGCCTCAGCGCCATGACGCCGGTCTCCGATGCGCTCTGAACCGGCGGATGCCGTGGCCGGGCCGGTGATGCGCCGTGCGGGCACGGGCGAGAATCGGGA